>NZ_FKKY02000032.1:0-26966 GCF_900079845.1 Aeromonas sp. EERV15
TTGAGGCCAGTTAGTGATGGGGTGAAGCGACGTGCCCATGATGCAGACTTGAAGAGGGTGGTGGTGATCAGATCACCGCGCCCTCAGTTAGTTCCATTCAAGCTGCATCAATTTGGGCAACAACGCCTTGAAACCACCAAGCGTTCACTCTGCCACGACAGATGGATGAGCTCTCCCGTTACTGACACCTGATAGGCAGCGTGATAAGCTCTCGCACTCACCATAAGCACACCTTCTCTACCTACTAAGTGAAAGCAGACCAGTTTGGCAGCTGAAAGCGGGTAGACTTGGTGCCAGTTTTTCCAGACGAGATGAATTAATGAGAAGAGCAGTGATCACCGGTATCGGCGTCATCTCCAGTATCGGCAACAACAAGGAAGAAGTGCTGGCCTCCCTGAAAGCAGGTAAATCCGGCATCACCTATTCCGAGCAGTTCGAGCAGCACAGCCTGCGCAGCCGTGTCTGGGGTAACATCAAACTCGAGCCGTCTGAACTGATCGACCGTAAAGTCATGCGTTTCATGGGCGACGCTGCGGCCTACGCCTACCTCTCCATGCAGCAGGCCATTGAAGATGCCGGTCTGGCGGAAGATCAGGTCTCCAACGAGCGTACCGGCCTGGTGGTCGGTTCAGGTGGTGCCTCCGGCAAGAACACCTCGGAATCTGTGGACATCGCCCGCGAGAAAGGGGTCAAGCGTGTGGGCCCTTACATGGTGCCGCGCACCATGTCTTCCACCACCTCTGCCTGCCTGGCGACCCCGTTCCAGATCAAGGGTGTCAACTACTCCATCAGCTCTGCCTGCGCCACCTCTGCTCACTGCATCGGTCACGCCATGGAGCTGATCCAGCTTGGCAAACAGGATGTGGTCTTCGCTGGCGGCGGTGAAGAGCTGGACTGGTCCTCTACCATCCAGTTTGACGCCATGGGCGCCCTCTCCACCAAGTACAACGACACCCCGGAAAAAGCCTCCCGTACCTATGATGCGAACCGCGACGGTTTCGTTATCTCCGGTGGTGGTGGCATTCTGGTGGTTGAAGAGCTGGAACATGCGCTGGCCCGTGGTGCTCACATCTATGCCGAACTGACCGGTTACGGTGCCACCTCCGATGGCTACGACATGGTTGCCCCGAGCGGTGAAGGCGCGGTGCGTTGCATGAAGATGGCGATGCAAGGTGTTGGCACTGTTGATTACATCAACACCCACGGCACCTCCACTCCGGTTGGTGATACCAAAGAGCTGGAAGCTATCCAGACCCTGTTTGGCACCAAGGGCCCCAAGATCTCCGCTACCAAGGCGATGACCGGCCATGCGCTGGGCGCCGCGGGCGTGCATGAGGCTGTCTACTCCCTGCTGATGATGGAACACGGCTTTATCGCCCCCAGTATCAACATCGAGACCCTGGACGAGAAGGCTGAAGGTCTGCCCATCGTACGCGAGTACGAAGAGGCCGAGCTCAATACCATCATGTCCAACAGCTTTGGCTTTGGCGGTACCAACGCCTCTCTGGTGTTCAGCAAGTTCAAAGGCTGATATCCGGGTGATATAAAAAGCGCCCCAGGGCGTAATCACCATCAGCTTGGGATCTTTTGATCGGTCCTCCAGATCTGAAAAAATCCGAAACCACTTGAGTTGGTTTCGGATTTTTTATTTGCCTCTATTCGTATCACCCCAACAGCTGCTCATCCTGCCATTCCACCCCGTTACCTCCCCGTGCCAGCCATATAACCCTCCACCACACGACTCTTTCCGCCCAATAAACCACCACCTGCACGGCTCGCCCTTCGTTCTGCCTGCGCTATGGTTTACCATACGAACAATTGTGGTGCATGGCACCGCCCACCCAGGCGCATAATGCCGCCGTCATTGGACCCCCTCTCGAGCAACATGAGCAAAACAGCACACGCGAGCAGCGCGCCAACCTTCTTCTTCCACGTTTTGCAATATATCTTTTTTAATAGTCTGATTTATAAAGGTTTATGGCTCTAACGCTGATGAGAGTGGTACACAATTGGGACGTGGTGAAATTTGAGAGGCATTGCTACAGATAGTAACAGTATTCGTCCGAGCAACTTAACCGACAGAACTTAATCCGTTTTTGCCGTAATAGAGCCACATGTACAGGACCTTAAGCGTTGAGCCCCTTTAAAACGCCTTCCAAGGTCCTGTTCTGTATAGATTTTCTCTGCTTGTTTCGGCAAGCGTTCTTGGCCAAATAATCAGCTGCCCATTCCAGTCTTTCCATTATTTCTGTCAGCGCCCTATGGGCCACTGCTTCCAATAGCGGCAACCACCATGTCGTACTATTCTTTGACGCTTTCAACATTTATAGCTTCCCTGTCATCACACTCTGCGCGACCCGTCTTTACATCACCAGCGACAGCGAACTCGTCCATACCAATCCCTCAGCGATGGCTTTCTCCCCCGTCACAAACCCCTTGAGCCGGTTGTGCGATTTCCACTCTTTAAATAACAACTCCACCTGCCAACGGCAGCGATACAGGCTCATTACCTCCTATGCTGACCATGCCAGTAGGCAGTGGGCAGCTTGTGGGCCTCAGGGAGAAATTGCCGCTCCCCTGCGGTATCGGCAGACACACTCATGCACAGCGGGCTCTACTCCGACAGAGACATGGTCATATGGCACTCTATAGCAGCAGGACTGATGGTCTTGAATCGGCCAGGAAAATCAGCCGCCAAGCGCCGATGCACCACAAAGGAGGTGCCATCGTGCAGTAACACCTGCTTGAACGCGCCCAGAGAAGCCGCTTTGAGTTGAGGGTAGCTCCTCAAGGCGATGGCCCGCTCAACCAGGACTTTCATAAACAGGGCAAAGCTCTCTTTGCGCAACTTATTATGAAACGGTTTATAGAAAACCTGATGCGTGCTCACCAGTTGCAAGGCATTGAAATGACGGTGTAAACCGGCAATGTCATTGACCTGGTCGCCCACCATAGCCCGCAGCAGTGCAGGGACGAGCATGGCAGGGGTAATGGCGCGCTGACGCAGACAAGACTGGCAGAGCCAAGCAATGCGCTCGAGCACAGCGGGAGCCAGGAGTTGCTCCAGATAGTGATTAGCATTGATAATGGTCATAGGCTTCGCGCGTGTTGATTTTGTTTGGCGATAAAATCAGATCACAAACGAAGCCTTTTTTATATCTATTTCAATTGGTTGCCGCTAAAGATTCTATACATGAACGCCAATTACCCGCCCCCGCACCCCCAACCCTTCTCCCGCTATGGGGGGGAGAAGGGAGCAAATCACGGCGAGCATATGGCTGCAAACGGTGCAATTCACTTCGTTCATTGCCCCCTACACGAGGCATGCTGCCGATATTTTCCCGTTCTCCTGCACCCGATTACGCTTCGCCAATCGAGTTTACGGTTTAAAACATGTGGTCTCTACACCCACATGCACACTGTTTAGGAAAGATTCAGCAGCGCATAGAGTGTGATATCTGAGCTAAACCCAGTCTCGAATAATCCGGTGGCCAGCTCCTGTTCGAAACTGATGTTATGTTGGCGGCGAGCGTGATAGCTATAGACCAGTTTGATCACCTTCTCTTCGGTTAACTCTCCTTGATGCGCCAGCAGACAAAAGTAGCTGCGTAGCAAAAACAGATCTGCGACCAGCAGGCGATAGGCTGACTCCATCGAGTGTTCGTTGCGATAGGGAAAGTTGAAGTTGTAGATCTGGTAGAGCAAATAGTTATCCAACAAGTGGGGACGTGCGGCCAGAAAGGGGGCGACCTGTTCTCGCCACAGGCGCGGGAAGAAAGCCATCTTCTCTTGGTCATATTCACCGTCGAGTAGCTTGTGGAGGGTGTCCAAGCACTCTTCAATCATGGCACATCCCCTGTGGTTGGTATCGTTGGATTGCAGCAGTAGATGGGTCAGGGTTCTCAGTGCCCACCATTGCACGTAAGGCAGCGAGGGAATGGTGTCATACATTGCCTGCAGTTGCCCTTTCTCCAGCAGAGCAACCAGCTCATCGAGAAACTGCTCATAAGAAGAGTTACCCTCGTCGTGGTGGATCAACATCCCTATCATCCACAGCCGCATCTCTAGGGAAAGCTCCTGTGTCAGCGCAATCTGATAACTGAGTTGGTTGAGCCGCAAAGCAGCATCCGGCACTGTCAAGAAGAGGGAGGCGGTAGCTTGCTGCTGGGATTCAATCAACATGGCATCAGGATCGAGGAGCAGTTGACGGCAGGCTTCAGGGCAAGAGAGGGTGAGACTCTCTTTTTGCTGATTTAGAAAGGAGACTGTGCTGCGTGGGTAAGTACTGCAGGTGTTGCTTAGGGCCTGTTCACCAAGGCGGCGATGAATGGTGCACAACTTGTCGCTGTCGAGAAAAGGGCATACTCCTTGTTCATCGAGCTTCACCCGACCCCAGTCATCATCACTGCTTTTGGTTTTTTGAAGGCATCCACGGGCCATGGCGCGGATCCGCTCATCATCGCTAAACCAGTAGAGTCGAAAGGTGGACTTGTCTATCTGTATCGACCATCCCTGGCAGCAATGCTCTTCGCACGCTGGACCGATACAGTGGAAGGTGCTGCGAAAACGAGGGACAAAGCGAGTCAACATTGGCATGGAGTTTCCTTATTATTTTCGAGGGTTACCTACTAGTGCATTATGAAACAGAGAGCAACTTTTGATAAAGATAGATATAGGAATGCAGGAGGGCATGCAAACGTTTGTTTTTATGACCTGGCTCTGTCTGAGTAAATCCGGTTGTATACCCAGTCGTTGTTGACGACTTCTCGGAACAGAATCGCAATAAACTGCTGATCGGCGGAACTGGGACGGGCAAATCCCACATGGCCATCCCCCTAGAACGCTATGCAGTTCGCTGGGGCAATCGAGTGCGTTGCTACGCCGTGGTCCTGATCAATTTTGGACGCTGATCCCTGGTCATACTGCGTTTCCCGGAGTGACGAACCCTCCCGGCGGCTTCGTCACAAGTGACGAACGTCACATTTCGACACCGTTCGGCCCCTTCACACTGGCACGACACGAATTTTAAATCTCTTTTAAAACATATCCTTGCAGCCAATTTCCCGCCCATATTCAATCTGGCCCGTATTTTGCCAACCTGCCCCTATTCTCTCCGTTCGCGACACGACAAGGTAGGCTATGAACCGCTTCGTTATCGCTGACCCCAAGCTTTGTATTGGCTGTGGCACCTGTATGGCTGCCTGCAGTACGGTTCACAAGGCGCAAGGTTTGCAGCAAGCCCCCCGTTTAACCGTTATGCGACACGAGCAGGCGACCATGCCGGTTCAGTGCCGTCACTGTGACGATGCCCCCTGCATCAAGGTGTGCCCGGTCGAGGCGATCCGCCAGACCGGCGATTGCGTGCAGCTCAACGAGTCGCTCTGCATCGGCTGCAACCTCTGTGCCGTGGCCTGCCCGTTCGGCACCATCCAGAGCGGTGGCAGCCGTCCGGTGGCCATGGCCAACAGCTACGACACCTATATTCCCTGCTCCATCCGCTCCAGCAATCCCTCCACCTCCGCCGGCCTGCGCTGCTTTGGCGAGGATCTGCTGAGCTGGGAGCCCGGGGTGCGCAGCATTGCGGTCAAATGTGACCTCTGCGAGTTTCGCGCCGAAGGCCCTGCCTGTATCGAGGCCTGCCCCTCCCAGTCACTGAGCATCGTCAACGACACGGCCTGCGCCAACGCCGCCCGCGATCGCCGCCTGCAAGCGGCCAATGCTCACCCAGAAGGTGCGCCCGCATTCTCGGCCTCTGCTTGCACGACCGCGTCTTGCTCGGCCGTCACGACTGCGCCTGTTTCACCCGACGCTTCAACCACTGAGGGATCCTGCTGATGTTGTCCCCCCTTGTTATGGGCACGCTCCTGCTCTTTTTGCTGGGCACTGCCGCCGGTCTGCTGCTGCAAAAGCTGCCCGCTCTGGCCAACCGTCTCAATAGCGGCTTTGCCCTGCTGGGCTCGCTCGTCGGTTTTGTTGCCGCCATCAAGGCGCTGGCCCAAGATGCACCTATCGACGGTCAGCTCTGGCTGTTGGGCTCAGTTCATCTGGATATGCTCTCTGCCCTGATGCTGTTGGTGATCACCTTGGTGGGCGTCGCCGTCTCCCTCTACTCCTTTGCCTATATTCGCGAATATCAGGGCAAGGGGGATGTGGCCATTGGCGTGCTGATGAACCTCTTCCTGTTCGCCATGGTGGGCATGGTGCTGGCCGACAACGCGCTCGGTTTCTTGCTCTGCTACGAGCTGGTGACTCTCACCACCTACTGGCTGGTCAAGACAAATCCGGATGCCGCCAAGCAGAGCCGCCTCTATCTGGTGATGAACCATATCGGCATGGCGCTGGTGCTGGTCGCCTTCTGGCTGCTCTGCCGCGAAAGCGGCTCGCTGGAGTTCGCCGCGCTGCGTGAGCACCATCTGGCGGGCGGCTTGGCCTCTCTGGTGTTCCTGCTCAGCTTCTGCGGCTTTGGCCTGCGCGCCGGTTTCGTGCCGCTGCACGGCTGGCTGCCGGTGGCCGAGCCCGTCGCACCTTCCCATATATCGGCGCTGATGTCCGGGGTGATGGTGAAGCTCGGGCTGTTTGGCATCCTGCGGGTCAGCATTGATTTTCTCGGTGCCAGCCAGCTCTGGTGGGGCTACATGGTGCTGATCTTCGGTGCCTGCTCGGCAGTGCTCGGGGTGCTGTTTGCGCTGGCCGAGCACGATCTCAAGCGGCTGCTCGCCTACCACACGGTGGAGAACATCGGCATCATCCTGATGGGGATGGGGATCGGCATGATCGGCATCGCCAACCAGCAACCGGCACTGGTGGTGCTGGGGCTGCTCGGCGCGCTTTATCACCTGCTCAACCACGCCATCTTCAAGAGCCTGCTCTTTATGGGCACCGGCTCGGTGATGTTCCGTCTGCACACCCGCGATATGGACAAGATGGGTGGTCTTGCCAAGCTGATGCCCTGGACCGCGCTGGCGTTCCTCATCGGTGCCATGGCCATCTCGGCGCTGCCGCCCCTGAACGGCTTTGTCAGCGAGTGGTTTATCTACCAATCCCTGCTCTCCATGACCAAACTCGGCACCTCTGTCGTCGCGCCGCTCGCGGTAGTGATGCTGGCGGTGACCGGCGCAATGGCGGTGATGTGTTTCGTCAAGGTGTACGGCATCTGCTTCTGCGGCGCCCCGCGCAGCGAACACGCGAGCCACGCCCGCGAAGTGCCGGGGGCCATGGTGGCAGGCACCCTGCTACTGGCTGCGGTCTGTCTGGTGCTGGGTCTGGGCGCCCCCTGGATTGCCCCCCATATCGCCAGCTATGGCCAAGCCTTGGTAAGCGGCCAAATGAACGTGGCCACTGGCGCCACCCTGCTGCCACTCGACAGCTCACAGGCGATCCTCTCACCACCCGTTATCGCCATCACCCTGCTGGGTCTGTTCCTCATCCCGTTGCTGGTATTGGCCATCTTCAAGGGGCCCAAGCTGGGTCGTCGTCACGCTGGCACCCCGTGGGCCTGTGGTTACGCCTATGAGGAGCGCATGAGCCTTACCTCCGGCGGTGTCACCCACACCTTGCGCCAACTCTGCGCGCCGCTCTATCGCAAGCAGCCGCAGCTCGATCTGGCCAGCGCCCTGCACGGGGTGAGCGATACCAGCGGAACGACCGGCTGGTTGCTGCACGGCATTGTGCTGGCGCTCTTTATCCTGATGGCTGTAGGAGTCTGATATGCCTGTTCTTGAAATGCCGAGCTGGGGCATGGTTGCCCTCGCCCTGACCCAGGCCATCGCCATGCTGGCGCTGGCGCCGCTCGCCACCGGTTTCAACCGGGTGCTGCGGGCCAAGATGCACTCCCGCCAAGGGCCGGGCCTGCTGCAGGATTACCGGGATATCGCCAAGCTCCTGCGCCGCCAAGAGGTGACCCCCGAGCCTGCCGGCATCATCTTCAACCTGATGCCTGCGTTGCTGATCGCCGCCCTCTTGCTGGTGGGGATGGCGCTACCGACCCTGACTCACGAGTCCCCCTTCCCCATCGCCGGGGATCTCATCACCGATATCTATCTGTTCGCCATCTTCCGCTTCTTCTTCTCCCTCTCGGGGCTCGACAGCGGCAGCATGTTTGCCGGGATTGGTGCCCGCCGCGAACTGACCCTCGGCATTCTGGTGGAGCCCATTCTGGTACTCGCCTGCTTCATCATGGCGATGATGGTGGGCAGCTCGGATCTGGGCAATATCAGCAGCTATGTAGCGACCCAGCCACTGGCCGCCCCCATCGCCACCCTGCTGGCCGGCGCCGCCTGCGCCTTCGCGGTGTTTGTCGAGATGGGCAAGCTGCCCTTTGACTGCGCCGAAGCCGAGCAGGAGCTGCAGGAGGGGCCGCTGACCGAGTATTCCGGTGCGGGCCTGGCCCTGCTCAAGCTCTCCATCGGGCTCAAGCAGCTGGTGGTGGTGCAGCTCTTTTTGGTGATCTTCCTGCCTTTCGGCAAGGCGGCGAACTGGAGCCTGCCCGCGCTGGCGCTGGCAACCCTGATCCTGCTCTGCAAGCTGCTGGTGGCATTTGGACTTGCGGGCATTATCGAGAACTCCATGGCCCGCACCCAGTTCGTGCGCACCCACAAGCTCACCCGCTATGGCTTGGGGCTGGCACTGCTGGCGCTGCTCGCCTATCTGGTCGGGGTATAACTCATGAGTGCCATCACAGCTGCTTTTTTCGATTTCATCATTTGCGAATTTAAAGTGAGAACTGCATGACCATCGCCATCCAGGATCGCATCGGTTGCGACTATATCCAGCAACTGCGACAGCAACTGCCCCACGCCATCATCGACGAGCAGTGGCAGACCGCCGATCAGGCCACCCTGACCGTCAAGCCCACCGATCTGGTGGCCCTCACCAGCCTGATCTTCCACAAGCAGGGAGGCTGGCTCTCGGTCTCGTTTGCCAATGACGAGCGCAGCCTCAACGGCCACTTCGCCGTCTACCACGTCTTCTCCATGGAGGGCGACACCAAGAGCTGGATCACCGTCAAGGTACTGGTCAACGCCATCGAGCAGGAGTACCCCTCCATCACCCCGACCATTCCGGCGGCGGTGTGGGGCGAGCGGGAGATCCGCGACATGTACGGCCTGCGCGCCGTCGGCCTGCCGGACGAACGCCGTCTGGTGCTGCCGGATGACTGGCCGGAGGATATCCACCCCCTGCGCAAGGACGCCATGGATTATCGCCAGCGCCCGATGCCCACCACCGATACCGAGACCTACCCCTTCGTCAACGAGTTGGGCAATGAGGCCAACCGCATCGTGCCGGTGGGCCCGCTGCACATCACCTCGGATGAGCCGGGACACTTTCGTCTGTTCGTCGATGGGGAAGACATCATCGACGCCGACTACCGCCTCTTCTATGTCCATCGCGGCATGGAGAAGCTGGCGGAAACCCGCATGGGCTACAACGAAGTGGCGTTTCTGACCGACCGGGTCTGCGGCATCTGCGGCTTTACCCACAGCGTGGCCTACACCACTTCGGTGGAGAACGCCATGGGCATTAAGGTGCCCGAGCGGGCCAAGATGATCCGCGCCGTGCTGCTGGAAGTAGAGCGCCTGCACAGCCACATCCTCAACATCGGCCTGTCGAGCCACTTCACCGGTTTCGACACCGGCTTTATGCAGTTCTTCCGGGTGCGGGAGAAATCCATGACCCTGGCCGAGCTGCTGACCGGTGCACGCAAGACCTACGGCCTCAACCTGATTGGCGGTGTGCGCCGCGATATCTTCAAGGAAGATCGCATCAAGGGCGCCCAACTGGTGCGCGAACTTCGTGATGAGCTCAAACCCCTCGTTGCCATGCTGCTCGACACCGCCAACATCACCTCCCGTCTGGTGGGGATAGGCCGCCTCGACCCGCAAGTGGCCCGTGATTTCAGCTGCGTCGGCCCCATGGTGCGGGCCAGCGGCTTCAAGCGCGATGTGCGCCGGGTCCACGACTTTGCCGCCTATCGCGAACTGCCGATGGAGATCCAGACCCTGGCGGGTTGCGATGTGCAATCCCGGGTGCTGGTACGTATCCACGAGCTCTACGACTCCCTCGACATGATTGAGTTTGGCCTTGAGCACCTGCCGGAAGGGCCGCTGCTGACCGAAGGGTTCACCTATCAGCCAGGCAAGTTTGCGCTGGGCTTTACCGAAGCGCCCCGTGGCGAAAACGTCCACTGGAGCATGACCGGCGACAACCAGAAGCTGTTCCGCTGGCGCTGCCGCGCCGCCACCTACGCCAACTGGCCCGCCCTGCGCTACATGCTGCGTGGCAATACCGTCGCCGATGCGCCGCTGATCATCGGCAGTCTGGATCCCTGCTACTCCTGTACCGATCGGGTCACCCTGGTCGACCCCAAGAAGGGCAAGTCCACCGTGGTCTCCTACAAGGAGATCGAGCGCTACGGTATCGACCGCAAAAACTCTCCGCTCAAGTAAGGGGTCATCATGATCAAGCTGTTCAAGACCATCCTCAAGGCTGGCACACCGACCGCCAAGTACCCCTTCGCCCCTTACGAGGTGAACCGGGATTTTCGCGGCAAACCGAAATATCAGGCGGATCAGTGCATCGCCTGCGCCGCCTGCACCAAGGCCTGCCCGGCCAACGCGCTGGTGATGGAAGTGGATATGGAGACCGGCGAGCGACGCTGGGAGATCTCCATGGCGCGCTGCATCTTCTGCGGCCGCTGCGAAGAGGTCTGCCCGACCCGCGCCATCGCCCTCTCTCCCGAGTTCGAGCTGGCGGTGACCAACAAGGCTGACTTGTATGAGGAGGCCCGCTTCGCGCTGGCCCCCTGCACCCTGTGCGGCACCTACTTTGCCCCGAGCAAACTGGTGGCACTGGTGGAGGATACCCTCAAGCAGGCAGGCACCCCGCTGGCGACCCCGGAGCGCCTGCACCACTGCCCCGACTGCAAACGAAAACAGAGCATGCTGAGCCAGCCTGACTCGGCCATGACCACACCGATTGCCACACCGATGACCACACAACAGGAGTGGATGTGATGAGCAAGATCAAAGGCATAGAACCGGTTGTCGGCCATGCCCATACCCGCGCCGTGCCGCTGGCACAGGATCCCGAGATCACCAAACTCAAGAAGACCCTGCTCAAAGACATTCGCCGCTCGGCCTATGTCTATCGGGTCGATTGCGGCGGCTGCAACGCCTGCGAGATCGAGATCTTCGCCACCATCACCCCGCTGTTCGATGCCGAGCGTTTCGGCATCAAGGTGGTCGCCTCCCCCCGTCACGCCGACATTCTGCTCTTTACCGGCGCGGTGACCCGAGCGATGCGGGTGCCTGCCCTGCGCGCCTATGAAGCAGCCCCCGATCCCAAGATCTGCATCGCCTACGGCGCCTGCGGCTGTGACGGCGGCATCTTCCACGATCTCTATTGCGTCTGGGGTGGCACCGACAAAATCGTGCCGGTGGATGTCTATATCCCGGGCTGCCCGCCCACTCCCGCCGCCACCATCTATGGCTTTGCGGTGGCGCTCGGTCTGCTTGAGCAGAAACTAACCGCCACCAGCCACGAGGTGCAACCGGGGGCGCGGGTCGAACTGCGCCACACCGGCATCCCCAATGAAATTCGGGTGATGATCGAGCGCGAAGCACGCCGCATGGCCGGTTACCGGCAGGGACAGATCATCGCCGACGAGTTTATGGCGCTGCTCGAAGGGGCGACCCAGCAGGATGTGGATCTGCGCATCCAGAGCTATCTCGATCAGCATAACGACCCGCGCCTGGCGGAAATCGTCAACAACCTGGCCAACGCCTGCCTCAATCGGGCGGCAGGCAAAGGAGAGGCAGTGCATGGCTGATCAGGTTTTCTTCTATCGCCTGTCGCGCAAGTTCGTCGACGAGCAGTTCGACGTGCCGGAAGAGGCCAAAGAGGTGATGTACTACAGCCTCGCCATCGGCCACCACCTCGGCATTGTCGATTGCCTGAGCGCCGATCTGGTCTGCCCGCTAACGGGCTATCGCGACTGGGTAGCGAAACTGGAGGCGGGCAGCGAAGCCCGCCGCAAGATGGAGGGGTTTCTCACCTTTGGCGAGATCACCATCTATCGCGAGCACTGCCATATGCTGGCCTGCGCCTTCGACCGGCTGCGCAAAGCCGAAGGCGTGCTCGATCAGCAGGAGCTGGGCTGGACCAACATTTTTATGGATCAGCTCACCGCCCTCTTTAACGACCCCCATATGTACCTGATGGTAAGGAGCCGCTGATGGACTGCAATCTCGTGTTAACCGTAGGCAATGCCATGATGGGGGACGACGGTGCCGGCCCCTATCTCGCCGACAAGCTGCAGGCCGCCCCCCTGCCCGGCTGGATCCATATCGACGGCGGCATCGCGCCGGAAAATGTGGTCTACAAGGTGCGGGAGTTGCAACCGGAGCGGGTGGTGCTGGTGGATGCCGCCGAGATCGGCGAGAAGGCGGGCACCCTGCAGGTGATCCCTCCCGAAACCATCGCCGAGATGTTTATCTTCTCGACCCACAATATGCCGCTCAATTTCCTGATCGACGAGCTCAAGACCTTTGTCCCCGAGGTGATTTTTGTCGGGGTGCAACCGGCCATCGTTGCGTTCTCCTTCCCGATGACCGAGATGGTGAGTGAGGCGATGGATTATCTTTATCAGCATCTTGATGCCGCCAAAGATACCAGCTTGTTAATAGAACGACTGGATCAGTGGAATATTACCAACGCCGAGCGATAACTATTTATCGAGTTGTTAACGACCGTTATTGACCAAGGGTTCCGGCAATGTGATCACGGCCCGATGTTAAATTAAAAACATCGGGCTAATTGTGCGGAACTTGATATAAAACAAGGTTCTTTGGATTTTTCAAAAAATCGCTAACTCTCGCTTTTTTATCACAAAAAAAGCGTTGCCAGTCACAGAAATTTGCCACAAAATGGCGGCCATTACGGAAGTTGATGGGGTCTGGTGGCCTCCTCGGTCTTCAAAACCGATGTGAGCCGAGAAGGCTTTGGCAGGTTCGATTCCTGCCTCTTCCGCCAAATTCATATATTGGACAAATACTCTCTCGCTGAGTTATATCGGCCTGAATGCTATTTTTAATCGCTTGTTAAGTATGTTTGAAAGAATACCTTAGTAAAAGGTGCTTGCCGCTTGCCAATATAATCCGAACACAGGTTATCTCGCTGGCCAAAAATTAATTTATCCGCATCAATGAAGCATTCATTTATACCCGCTCATTTATGAAAAATGTTTGCAGCAATCCGCAAACCGCCAGCAGTGCCATAACCCGTCAGCTCGGCCTCTCTATCGGCAAACCGGTGCGCATCCCAAACCCACGCACTGCCCTGGTAATCCCATGCCGAACCCGTCTCACGCGCCAGCCATCTCTCACAGCCAGCCCGCATCAGGTCTGGCTGCCGACGATTCACTGCCAGATTCACAGCCCAGCCAGCAACAAACCCGCCGCCTGCCACAAGTGGAACAGCTGCTGCAGCAACCTTTTCTCGCCGGTTTTATCGAGGCGCTGAGTCGCCCGCTGGTGACCCAGGCGGTGCGCGATACCCTGAGCGAACTGCGCCAGAGCGAGGCGTTTCGCCAGCATGGCGTTGCCCCCGAGCAGATCGAGGCGCTGATTGCCAAACGCTGCCAGCAGCAGTTACGCCAGCGCCAGACCCGGGTGATTAACGCCACCGGGACCCTGGTCCATACCAATCTGGGGCGCTCGCCGCTAAGCAGAGAGCTGTGGGACGAGGTGCGCGACCTCAACACCGGCTACAACAATCTGGAGCTGGATCTCGCCACCGGCAAGCGCGGCGGGCGCAAGGGGCTGATCGCTCCCCTGCTCGGTTGCCTCACCCAGGCCGAAGATTCACTGGTGGTCAACAACAACGCCGCCTCCCTCTTTTTGCTGCTACAAGAGGTGGCCAAGGGGCGCGAGGTGATCGTCTCGCGCGGCGAGCAGATCCAGATTGGCGGCGGCTTTCGCATTCCCGACATTCTGGCGCTCTCCGGCGCCAAACTGGTGGAGGTGGGCACCACCAATATCACTACCGCCAAAGATTACCTCGATGCCATCACCGATCAGACCGCGCTGGTACTGATGGTGCACAAATCCAATTTCGCCATTCGCGGCTTTACCGAATCCCCCGATATTGGCGAGGTGGCCCGCGCCCTGCCCGAGCACGTAGTGCTGGCGGTGGATCAGGGGTCGGGATTGACCACCGAAGAGTTTGCGCCGGATGAAACCTCGGTGCGCCAGTACATCAAGGCGGGGGCGGATCTGGTCTGCTACTCCGGCGACAAGCTGCTGGGGGGCCCGCAATCGGGCATCATCAGCGGCCGCAGCGACCTTATCAAGCGGCTGGAAAAACACCCCATGATGCGCACCTTCCGCCCGAGCCGCATCGTCTATTCCCTGCTCGAACGCCTGCTCATCCACAAACTCAACAAATCCCCCATCGGCGAAGGCATCGCCCAGCGCACTTTAAGCAACCCGACCGCCATGCATGCGAGAGCCGATCAGCTGATAGCCGCCCTGCCCGGCTGCTTTGTGCCCGTCCCCGCCCAACTGGTGGTGGGCGGCGGCACCCTGCCGGACGAGTTCTACCCGGCACCGGCGCTCGAATGCACCGACCCGCGTCCGGCCCAGCAGTTGCTCGATGCCCTGCGCGAACTCCCCGTCCCGGTGATTGCCACCGTGCGCCAGCAGAAGGTGCTGCTCAATATGGCGACCCTGCTGCCGACCGAGATGGGCCTGCTGATCGCCCAGCTTAACGAGCTGCTGCTACCTGCCTCGATCAATGCAACAAATGCAACAGAGGAGCGCTGATCCCATGACCCCCTATCGCGCCGTTATCGGCCTTGCCGGCCACGTGGATCACGGCAAGACCCTGCTGATCAAGGCCCTCACCGGCATCACCACCGCCCGCGCCCATGAGCAGGCCATCGGCATGACTCAGGATCTCGGCTTTGCCCACTTTGACGACGGTCAGGGCAACACCATAGGCGTCATCGATGTGCCCGGCCACGAGCGCTATATCCGCAACATGGTGGCGGGGCTCTGGAGTCTGGATCTGGTGCTGCTGGTCATTGCCGCCGATGAGGGGTGGATGCCGATGACCGGCGATCACCTGCGCCTGCTCAAGGCGATGGGGGTGCCGCGCCTGCTGGTCTGCATCAACAAGTGCGATCTGGTCTCCCCCGACGAGCTGGAGTTCCTTGAGGAGAGCCTGCTGGAGCGGGTGATGGACGAGAGCGGCATGGTGCCCGATATCGTCAGCGTCAGCGCCAAAACCGGCGCCAATATGGCCGCCCTGCACGCCGCCATCGTGGGCCAACTTGCCGATCTGCCAGCCTCGCACGCTGCCCGCGAACAGGGTGCCCCGCGACTGTATGTAGACCGGGTCTTTACCGCCAACGGGACCGGCACAGTGCTCACCGGCACCCTGCAACAGGGCAGCCTCAAGGTGGGGGACAAGCTGCGCCTCTACCCCGCCGATCGGGAGGTGCAGATCCGTTCCCTGCAGGCCTATCACCAGAGCGTCGACGAAATTGGCGCCGTCTGCCGAGTGGCGGTGGGATTGAAAAAAGTGCCCCACAAGGAGGTGGCTCGCGGCCACTGCCTTACCAGCGCCGCAGGCCAGTGCGAGGCGGCGACTCACCTGATCGTGCGACTCAACGGCGAGAGCCTGAACGCTAAGGCTCTGCGCACGCAGGAGGTGGAAGTGGCCCTCGGCAGCTGGCACGGCCGGGCGCGCTTTGTACCAATAAAAGACACCCGGCTGGCGCGGCTGATCTTTGCGACGCCCATCCCCTGCTTCTTTGGCCAGCCACTCGCCATCATTCGCCACGGCAGCAGCGAGCTGCTGCACGGCGCCCGCATCGTCTGGTGCGGCGACATTCATCCTGCCAGACGCAAGGCGCTGCACACCCTGCTGGGCGAGCTGCCTGATGAGCTGGAGCGCAACAACCCCGCCGCCCTGCAGCTGGGGCTCAATGGCTATGTGCTGGCCAGCCGCTTTGACCAGCGGCCAGAGCAGGTCACCCCCCTCGGTGAGTGGCTGCTGAACAACCACTGGCAGGCCCAGAGCCGCGATCAGCTACTCGCTACCTTGGCAAACGAACCGCTGAGCGCCGCCGAACTTGCAACCCGCTTTGGCATCGCCTTGCCGGTCACTCAGGCCCTGCTCCAGCAGCTCAAAAGCGAGCAGCTGATACGCCTGCACCATGACAAGTGGCAGCCGGGCAGCGGCGAGTCGGAAGATGATTTGGGAGAAGAGGCCCTGCTGGTGCTCAAGGTGGTGCGAGATCAAGGCAAGGAGGGTTACGAGCCCGGTAAACTGGGCCCCGGCGGCGTGGAGCTGGATCCCTTTATCACCCGCAAGCTGCCCGCCGCCCTGCAGCAGGGCTTGCAACAAAAAGGCGCGTTGCAAAAGCAGCTGCGCAATCTGGCGCGACTCAAGTATCTGGTGCAGCTCGATGGCCCCATCTACTACGACGCAGTCCTTTACAACCAGATGGTCGTCGCCGTGCTGGCGGGCCAGCAGGTGGGAGATCTGATCGACATGGCATCCCTCAAGGAGATCACCGGCTTGTCGCGCAAATACGCCATTCCGTTCTGCCAGCGCATGGAAATGGATGGCTGGGTGCGGCGCGAGGAGAACGAGCGTCGGGTGCTGCGCCTGCAAGCCACTCAAGATGAGATGGAGCCGGCATGAGCGCCACCATCGCACCCTCTAGCTCTCCCAATCCTGTGGCCAACCGGCTGCGCCGCGAATTTCATATCGACGGCATAGTGCAGGGGGTCGGCTTTCGCCCTTTCGTCTATGGACTGGCACTGCGTCACGGTCTTACCGGCTATGTGCTGAACGATGCCAACGGCGTCACCATTGGCGCCGAGGGTTCCCCCGAGCAGCTGGCCGCCTTTGCCCGCGAACTGCGGGAATTGGCGCCGCCACTGAGCCGAATCGATCATTTCAGCGAGCGGGAACTGCCCCAAGATCCGGATCCCGACTACGACGGCACCTTTCATATCAAGGCCAGCCAGCAGCAGAGCGCGGCCACGGTCGCCATCTCGCCGGATCAGGGAATGTGCGAGGCGTGCGCCACGGATGTGGCCAACCCTACGGATCGCCACCACCACTACCCCTTTACCAACTGCACCCACTGCGGCCCGCGCTACACCATCATCCGCCGCCTCCCCTACGATCGGCCCCACACCGCCATGGCTGGCTTTGCCATGTGCCCGCGCTGCGCCGCTGCTTATGAAGATCCGCTGGACAGACGCTACCACGCCCAGCCGGTGAGCTGCCCCGAGTGCGGGCCCCATCTCACCTGGCGTTCCGGCCACGGCGATGCGCTGGCCGAGCGCGAGGATGCGCTGCAAGCGGCCGCCCGCACCCTGCAAGAGGGTGCGCTGATTGCGGTCAAGGGGATGGGGGGTTATCACCTGATATGTGATGCCCGCAGCGAGTCCGCCGTGGCACGGCTGCGCCAGCTCAAGCGCCGCGCGCGCAAGCCGCTGGCGGTGATGATGGGCTCCCTTGCCGAGGCCAAGCATCATGTCACCGGCAGCGAAGACGAGTGGCAACTGCTCGCCTCTCAGGCCAGACCCATCACCTTGCTGCGCAAACGCAAAAACGATGATCGGCCGTCAGAATCCCAACTGACAACTGCGCCGCTGGCCGAGGGGATCGCCCCCGGCATCCCCTACCTTGGGGTCATGCTCCCCTATACCCCGCTCCATCAGCTGCTGCTGGATGCCTGCGCCATGCCGCTGGTGGCCACCAGCGCCAATGGTCGCGGCAGCCCGATCCTCATCGAGTGCGAGGCGGTGGTCAGGGAGCTCGGCAGCGAAATTGACGGCATCCTGGATCACAACCGCCCCATCCTGCACCCCTGCGACGACAGTCTGGTGCAGTGGGCGGGCGGACGACGCCAGACTTTACGGCTGGCCCGGGGCTATGCCCCCTGCACCCCCAGCCTGAAACAGGCGGTCAAGGTGCCGCTGCTGGCGGTCGGGGCGCAGCAGAAGAACCAGCTGGCGCTGGCCTTCGGCCGCCAGCGCATCTACAGCCCCTATATCGGCGATCTGCACAGTTTGCCGATGCAGGGCCACTTCGAGCAGACCCTGGCGACCTTTCGCGATCTCTACGATCTCAAGCCCGAGCTGCTGGTCTCGGACTGCCACCCGGGCTACCTCAGCCACCAGTGGGCCAAAGGCTATTGCCGCGATCAGGGTGCGACCCACCTCGAGGTGCAGCACCATCACGCCCACCTGCTTGCAGTGATGGCCGAGCATGAGATCACGGGCCCGGTGCTGGGCGTTGCCTTCGATGGCACCGGCCTTGGGGATGACGGTACCCTCTGGGGGGGCGAGCTGCTGATCGCAGACGTTCAGGGCTTCACGCGGGTTGTCCACCTCAGCCCCTTCAAGCTGATCGGTGGCGAGGCGGCCATTCGCGAGCCGGTGCGCCAGCTGCTGGGGCTGCTATTTGAATCACACAGTCCTGAGGAGATCAGCGCCCTCGACATTCCTTTGATCAACAAGCTGCCACCTGAGCGGATCAGCAATCTGCACCAGCTCTGGCGCCTCGGTCGCAACGCCCCTTACACCAGCTCCATCGGTCGGCTGTTCGATGCTGTCGCGGCGCTGCTGGGCCTTGTCGATACCCCGGATTACGAGGGCGAAGCGGGACTCTTGCTGGAGGCGGCTGCCTTGCAGCTAGCACCGAATGAATTGCCCTTCCCCCTCGCCTTTGGCCTGCACCAGAGCGCAGAGGGGCCGCTGCAGATCGAGTGGGCCGAGTTGCTCAATACCCTTATCAACGAGCGGCGCAAAGGCACCTCCACCGCCAGCCTGGCCGCCGGTTTTATCTGCGCAGTCAGCGCTCTGGTGATCGCCATGGCCGAGCGCTTCCCCGGTTATCCGGTGGCGCTCGGGGGCGGCGTCTTTCAAAACCGGGTGCTGATGGATCAGCTGGTGCCCGCTCTCGAAGCAGCCGGCCGGCAGGTATTGACCAGCGAAACCCTGCCGCTCAATGACGGGGGCATCGCCGCCGGTCAGCTCTGGTTTGCCATCCACCATATTGCCACGCATCAGCCTGTCACAACCGGTTGTGCCACCTTGTCGGAGTCCTGAAATCCATGTGTCTATCCATCCCCTCTCAGGTGGTGCAGCTGCACCCCGAAGATAACTGCGTCACCGTCGATACCCTGGGGGTGCAGCGGCGCGTCAGCTGCATGCTGCTCGAAGAGCCCCTCAACCTTGGCGACTATGTGCTGCTTCATATCGGCTTTGTGATGAGCAAGATTGACGAAGAGGAGGCGCAGGCCAGCCTCGAGAGCTTCCGCCAGATGGTGGCCCTGATGCCCGGTCAGGATATCTTGCCATGCTGACCTTGAACGACCTGTTTCAGGGCTTTCGTCAGCCCGACGTCATCCGCGCCCTCGCCGCGCAAATTACCGAACTGGCCAAAGATCTGCCCGAACCGCTGCGGGTGATGGAGGTGTGCGGCGGCCATACCCACACCATCATGAAGTACGGCCTGCACCAGCTGCTGCCGGCCAGCATCGAGTTTGTCCACGGTCCCGGCTGCCCGGTCTGCATCATGCCCAAAGAGCGCATCGATCAGGCCATCGAGCTGGCCCGCCAACCCAACGTCATTCTGGTCACCCTGGGGGACATGATCCGGGTGCCGGGCTCCAAGGGCACGCTGGCCCAACAGCGGGCCAAGGGGAGCGATATCCGCCCGGTTTATGACCCCCTCGACGCCCTGCGCATTGCCAAGGAGAACCCGGAAAAAACCGTGGTCTTCTTTGCCATCGGTTTCGAGACATCCACCCCGATGACTGCGGCGCTCTTGGCTGCCGCAGAAGAGCAAGGGGTCGATAACCTACTGTTTCATATCAACCATGTGCTGGTGCCCCCCGCCATTCACGCTGTGATGGCCGATGGGGTCGCCAAGGTGAACGCCTTTATCGGCCCCTCCCACGTCAGCGTCATCACCGGCGCCGATATCTACCTGCCTATCGTTGATCGCTATCAGGTGCCGGTGGTGGTGAGCGGCTTCGAGCCAGTGGATGTGATGGAGGCGCTGCTGATGATGGTGCGCCAGAAGGTGGAGGGTCGCTACGCGCTGGAGGTGCAGTACACCCGCGCCGTGACTGCCAGCGGTAATAAAGCCGCCCAGCGGCTGGTCGAGCGCTTTTTCGAGACCCGCGATCACTTTCGCTGGCGGGGTCTGGGGGATATCAACGCCTCCGCCCTGCGCCTGCGCGATGCCTTTGCCAAGCGCGATGCGGAGCGCCACTTCCAACTGGACCAGACCCCCATCGATGACCACAAAGCGTGCCAGTGCGCCGATATCCTGCGCGGCTTGGCCAAGCCCAACCAGTGCAAAGTCTTTGGCCGGGGCTGCACCCCGACCCAGCCCATGGGCAGCTGCATGGTCAGCTCCGAGGGGGCCTGCAACGCCTACTACCGATATATGGGGATCCAATGAGAGAAATTCAGTTAAGTCACGGCGGTCGGGTGATGGGTGGAGATGAACCAGCCTGTTTCGGCAACATTCTGGAGAACCAGACCCGATGAGAGAAATCCAGTTAAGCCACGGCGGCGGCGGCGTGGAGATGAACCAGCTGATCAACCAGCTCTTCTTTCGCCACTTTGGCAACGAGATCCTGCTGCGCGGGGAAGATGCCGCCCTGCTGCCAGTAAGTGGGCCCGTCGCCTTCACCACCGACAGCTTTACCGTCTCGCCGCTGTTCTTCGAGGGGGGCGATATCGGCAAGCTGGCCATCGCCGGCACGGTCAATGATCTCGCCATGATGGGGGCTAAGCCCGAGTATCTGAGCGCCAGCTTTATCATCGAGGAGGGGTTCCCCTACGCCGATCTCGCCCGCATCGTCGAGTCGATGGCCGCCGAACTTGCCAACAGCGGTGCCCGCATCGTCTGCGGCGACACCAAAGTGGTGCCCAAAGGAGCGGCCGACAAGATCTTTATCAACACCAGCGGGGTCGGCACCTTCCCACTGCCGGAACAGAGCCGGGGCATCTCGGTGCGTAACCTCAAGGCCGGTGACGCCATTCTGGTGTCGCGGGATATCGGCAGCCACGGCGCCTGCATCCTGATGGCCCGAGACGCCCTGCAACTGGGCTCTGATCTCAAGAGCGACTGCACCACCCTCTGGCCGCAGGTAGAAGCGCTACTGCAAGCGGGGATCACCCCTCACGCCCTGCGCGATGCCACCCGCGGCGGCCTTGCGGCCGTGCTGAATGAGTGGAGCACAGCCTCCCAAGTGGCCATCGAGCTGGAGGAGTCCGCCATTCCGGTGTGCGATCCGGTGCGCGGCCTGTGCGAGCTCTACGGTTTCGAGCCCCATGATCTCGCCAACGAGGGGACCATGGTGCTGGCCCTGCCTGCCGAACAGGCACAGGACGCGCTGGGCATCTTGCGGCAATTCAACCCCGCCGCCAGCCAGATCGGCGTGGTGCAGGCGAGCGATCGCCACAAGGTGATCCTCAATAACCCCTGGGGCAGCCGCCGGTATCTTGAGCTGCCGCAGGGGGAACTGCTCCCGCGGATCTGTTGATCGGCCATGCCGTTCCCCCATATGCCGTTTTCCCAATTAGGGGGAGGAGTCACTGCTCCTCCCCATATCGGTTAAGGAGCCACCATGCACGAAATGTCTCTGGCCATGGCCGCCATCGATCTGGCGGCTGAACAGGCCACCCAGCGGGGCTTTAACAAGGTGACCGCCCTCTGGCTCGAGGTCGGCAGCTTCTCTTGCGTTGACCCGGACACCATTGCGTTTTGTTTCGAGGCCGCCGCCAAGAGCACAGTCGTCGAGGGGGCCCAGCTCCACTTTCAGCACCAGGCGGCAGAAGCCTGGTGTTACGACTGCAACCAGACGGTCGCCCTCACCGAGCGCGGGCAAGCCTGCCCCGAGTGTGGCGGATACAAATTACGAGTCGCGCAGGGCGATAGCCTGCGCATCACCGACATCGAGGTAAGTTGATATGTGTAGCGTATGCGGATGCGGCCAGGCGCGGATCGCCGGCCATGAAGATGATCACGACCATGCCCACCCCCACGATCACGACCATGCACACGATCATGAGCACCACCATGAACATGGCCACCAGTACGATCACCATCATGCCCATGACGCGCATCATCACCATGACCACGAGCAGAGCTCGCCGCGCACCCTGATCATTCACCACCACTATCACCATCAGGGTGATGTTCATCATCACTACCACGGGGTGCGGGCACCCATGAGCCACGAGGGCCATGATCAACCCCATGAGCACCACCATGATCATCCCCACTCTCATGATCACGGGCATGACCATGACCATGACCATGACCATGACCATCAGCAGGGTGATCTGCACTACGGCAAAGGGGAAGCGGGATTGTCGGTGCCCGGCATGGGGCAGCGTCAGCTGATCGCCATCGAGATGGATGTGCTGGCCAAGAACAATGCGCTGGCGGCCCATAACCGCGAACACTTCGACGAGGCGGCCCAGCTGGTGCTGAATCTGGTGTCGAGCCCGGGTTCAGGCAAGACCACCCTGCTGTGTGAAACCCTGCGCCAGCTGGCCGACAAGCGCCCTTGTGCGGTGATCGAGGGGGATCAGCAGACCAGTGCCGATGCGGATCGTATCCGTGCCACCGGCGTGCCTGCCGTGCAGATCAACACCGGCAAGGGCTGCCATCTGGACGCCAAAATGGTCCACGACGCCTGCCACCAGCTGCCTGCCAATGAAGGGGGCATCCTCTTTATCGAGAACGTGGGCAATCTGGTCTGCCCCGCCAGCTTCGATCTCGGCGAGAAGTACAAGGTGGCGATCCTCTCCGTCACCGAGGGGGAAGAGAAGCCACTCAAGTACCCGGACATGTTCGCCGCCGCCCAGCTGATGGTGATCAACAAAATTGATCTGCTGCCCTACGTCAGCTTTGACGTGGCCCGCTGCATCGAGAACGCCAAACGGGTCAACCCCTATATTCAGGTGATCCAGGTCAGCGCCACCACCGGCGAAGGGATGGAGGCCTGGCTTAACTGGCTGGCTACGGCCTGAGCCGGTGTGATGCCACTGCATCCATGACAGTTGCAGCCACATCTTGCTAGCAAGCAAGTGAGTGAGCCATCAAGCCAATGCCAGTCAGTTAACCCTGACTGGCATTGTTTTTATTCCCTTGATTCATCTTTCCTTGCTGCAGTCCAGCCCTCACCGGGAAGAGATAAATCTCTGACATAACCAGCGGCTGATTTCACACCCACGCTCTGTAAGGGCTGCAAGTCTGTGTCTGTGCTCAACCCTCAACCGTTACTCCTCAACACTGGTTACTACATCGTTCCTGTCCGATACTAAACAGCATCAGCAGGTTCGAGGGATGCGTTGTGTACAGACTCTTGTTGTTATGGTGTTTGTGTTGCCAGGCTACGGCACAGGAGTCATTGGTCGTCGGCTGGGTCAACTGGCAGCCCTTCAGTTATCGCAATGAACAACAGCAGATCCGCGGGCTGGATGTGGAGCTGCTCAACGCCATCTTCCAGCGGGCCAACTATCAGGCCAAATTCAGTGAAATGCCCTGGGCTCGCGTGCTGCACGAGCTGAAATTCGGCACGGTTCAACTGGCGATGTCCGCCAATATCACCACCGAGCGGCAGCAATATGCCCGCTTCAGCCACCCCTATAGGGAAGAGGAGACGGCCATCGTCATCCGTCGGCAAGATACCGAACGCTGGCGCGGGATCACCACCTTAGAGCAGCTGATCAACACCCCTGACTTTCATATCGGGGTACTCAAGGGCTTTGATTACGGCAATACCTTCCGCCAGTTGATGACACGGCCCGAGCTGCAGTCCCGCCTTCAAATGCGCCTGCGGCTGGAGCAGCTGTTGAAGATGTTGCAAGGGGGGCGGATCCAGGGATTTATTCTGGATCCCCACGGCCTGCAGGAGTGGCGTCATAAGGATGAGTTGCAGGATGGTCTGCATATTCTGCTGCGTATCGAGCTGACACCGGTTCACCTGATGCTGAGTAAAAAGAGCACCACAGAGACGCAACTGCAACAGATCAACCTGGCCATCGAACAGTTGAAACAGAGCCCCGACTATCAGCAGATCCTCGATCGCTACCAGTTCGGATCCCGACACCCATAAGACAATGCACATAACAATAAGTAAGGGGAGCTGATGCTCCCCTTACTGTCTCAAGCAAACCCTACCCTGTCTCAAACAACCCTTGTTACGACTTGCCAAGACGATTTGGCCACCAGTGACATGATGGGGTACCTGTGCCTGTCAGCGTCCCAACACAATGTCGGCAAGATGGGCGAAGTGATGGATCTCGTGTGTCGCCTCGCACTCGCCTGCTTGCCGCTCGGGGTTGTACCAGCAGGTCGCCAGCCCCTGCGCCGCCGCACCGGCGATATCAGTTTTCGGGTTGTCACCCACCATCAGCACACGAGCCGGATCAGGCTGCCCCATCAGGGAGAGGGTGTGCTGGAAAATGGCCGGATCTGGCTTGGTCACCCGGATCTCATCCGAGATCACCAGCGGCTCAAACCATTCGCTCCAGCCAAGTTTGCCGAGTCGACCCCGCTGAGGAACGCTGAAACCATTGGTGATGATCCCCATCCGCACCTTGCGACGCAGCTGTTGCAGGGTCTCGATAACCCCCTCAAGGGGCATGCTCAGCGTGACTATCTGTTCCAGAAAGGTGTTGTTCATCGCCATGGGGTCGGCAGCGACCTGTTTGGCAAACAGGGCGAAACGGGTCTGCTGCAATGCAGTGGCATCGATCTCCCCATCATTGTATTGCTGCCAGAGCCCGTGGTTGAGTGCATGGTACTGCGCCATGCTGGCATCATCGGCTTGCACACCGTAATGCTGAAGGGTACGTGTCAGCGCGGCGGCGACCGGGAAATCGAGCAGGGTTTCATCCAAATCGAACAGCACCCAGTCATAGCTTGGTTGTTTCACAGCAGTCCTTGTTATCAGTCAGATAGATCGGAGATATGGTGCCCGACTCTACCAAGCGGGCCAGCCAGCAGATCCAGCGTGAGGCGCACGCCAAAACCGGTCACTTCACTGGACACCACCCCATTGCCCCCCTTGTTGCGAAAACCGCTCAGGTCAAAATGCAGCCAGGGGGTCTGCTCGGGCACGAAGTGAGCGAGGAAACGGGCTGCATCGATATGATCCGGCGAGCTGCCCGGCGCACACTGCAACAGATCGGCCCACTCGCTCTCGATGTTGTCGTCAAAATCATCATCGAGCGGGAAGGGCCAGATCCGCTCGCCACTGCGCTGTCCCAGCTTGACCAGCGAAGGCAACCACTCGATTCGGTTGGTAAAGACGCCGCTGTAACGGCTGCCCAGTGCCCGCTTGCAGGCACCGGTGAGGGTGGCGTAATCGAGCAGCAGATCCGGGGTATCCTGGACCGCCATCGCCAATGCGTCTGCCAACACCATCCGGCCTTCGGCATCGGTATCCACTACCTCAATGGTGGTGCCATCGATGGCGGTCACCACCTCACCGGGCCGATAGGCATGAGGACCGATATGGTTCTCGGCAATGGCCAGCCAGCAGTGCACCTCGTAAGGTAGCTGGGCTCGGCTGATGGCATAGAGAGTGCCCAGCGCCACCGCGCTTCCCCCCATGTCCAGATGCATGCCATACATACTGCCAGCCACCTTGAGGTTATAACCGCCAGAGTCATGGCAGATCCCCTTGCCCACCAGCGCAATCCGGCGCACCGGTTTGGGCGGGTAGTAACTGAGCTTGACCATGGCCCCCTGATTGTCTTCCGAGCCACGGGTGACAGCCAGAAAAGCCCCCGCCCCCAACTCGGCCAGCTGGGCCTGATCATAGTGGTGACACTGCCATCCCTCATCCTGCGCCAGCTGAGTGACAAACTCACGATAGCTGGCGGCGGTCAGCTCGGAAGCCGGTAACACCGCCAGATGGCGGGCCAAGCCATTGCCCCCCGCTTCGCTGTAGAGGCGAGCCAGATCCAGCACTACCGCCGGTGAGACCCGGATCTGCTGATAGCTCCAGCTGCTTTCGCTGCGACGCTTGCTGGTCGGCAACGGAATATTGGCGGCCAGCAAGGCTGACAACAGCAATTCGGCCAGCATCACCCGTTCAGAAGGGGAAAAACCTTCCAGATGCAGCCCGAACCGCTCCACGTTGAGCCCAGAGAGAGGGGCTATCCAGCTTTTGACCTGTTTGTAGAGACGGTGGTCTCGCGTCACGCTGCCAGCCACAAATACCACCAGCAACAGCGTGGCGCCGTGCATCAGGGAAAAGGGTGCCTTTTGCCCAAGGGCAAGCTGGATTTTGACACCGGCAAACACCGGCAGCGTCAATAATGCCTCTTTTTGCTCTTCGGCGATCAGCAACAACTGCAACGGTAGCCCCTGGGCAAGGGCCTCGGCCAGCGTGGCATCCTGGCTTTCAATAGCGGGAGGAAGATAGTTGAAAGGTGTGATCACAGGAGCGCGCCTCATCCATGAAGAGATACCTGATGATACCCAACAAATGGCCGATACGACCAGTTTTGGTCTTGAAAAAGCGTCAGAAATAGCAGTAATCACCACAGAGCGAAATGCTTGCGGATGATTGTTCAATAACAGGGGAGTGGCAATACAAGGAGGGAATTATCTGAAAGTTGGTTGCGGGGGCCAGATTTGAACTGACGACCTTCGGGTTATGAGCCCGACGAGCTACCGAGCTGCTCCACCCCGCGTCCGAATTGTCACCCTCAAGCCGAGCAGTAGCTTGAGTGCGTTTGTCTGCTTTCGATTGTTTACACAATCGCATGCTGACTAAAAAGTTGGTTGCGGGGGCCAGATTTGAACTGACGACCTTCGGGTTATGAGCCCGACGAGCTACCGAGCTGCTCCACCCCGCGTCCGAATTGTCACCCTCAAGCCGAGCAGTAGCTTGAGTGCGTTTG
>NZ_FKKY02000125.1:0-460 GCF_900079845.1 Aeromonas sp. EERV15
ACGGCGGCGAGGGCGGCGCCGGCTACGACTGCGGCGCCGCGGTCCAGATGCGCCGGAAGGGGACGATGATGCGGTCGCCGTATTTCTGCCCCCGCTGCCAGCCGACCCGCGCCGCCCCGCCGTCGCCCGAGCCTGCGCCGCCGGCGCGGTGATCTCGGGCCGCCGGCGCCTCGGCTGAGGCGCGCGAGGGCGTCGGTGTGCCCGGCGCTCGCGGTGCGCCGGGGGGGCGCCGGCGTGGCCGCGCTCGCGCCGCTCGCGGAGGTGCTGGCCGAGCGTCTGGCCCTCCAGCCACTCGAGCACGAGGTAGGGGACCCACACGCCGGCCTGGGTGGTGAACGCGCCGACGTCGAGCGCCTGGACGATGCCCGACGTGGCCCGCGAGAGCCGGTGCAGGATCCGCCCCTCGCCCCGCAGCGTCTCGAGCAGCGCGTCGCGCTCGGCGGCGTCGAGCGAGGTCGGC
>NZ_FKKY02000006.1:0-200878 GCF_900079845.1 Aeromonas sp. EERV15
AACAGGCAGGGCAGTTTGTATTACCGGCCCGAAGGGAGCGAAGTTATCCCCGCTGCGTGAAGCCGAGACCACAGAAGTATGGAGTTAAAAAAACCAATAAAAACAATGCCAGTCAGGCTTAACTGACAGGCATTACCCGAACGGGAGCTTTTTTTGTGCCTGAACAAGGTGCTCTGCTTATTACTCTTCGGTGAGCGATCTGACGCTCAGCACGGGGGCGGCATCTATTTCATCGGCATTCATCATGACGGAGATCCGCTGTAGTGAAGAGAGCAGCAGACTTTGCTCCCAGGCTTCGAGAGCATGAAATCGCTGGACGAAACGCTCCTGCAGTGGTGTCGGTGCCTGGGCCAGTAGCACACGACCGGCATCAGTCAGGGTGGCATGCACTTTGCGTTTGTCGGTCTCGCTGCGAATACGCTGCACCAGCTGACGGTTTTCCAGCCGATCCATGATGGTGGTGGCGGTGGCCTGGCTCATATTGGTGTGATCTGCCAGTTGCCGCATGGAGATCTGCCCCAGCTCATTTATTCCTTTGAGCAATAACAGTTGGGGTGAGGTGAGGCCAGCTTCTTTGATCAAGCGCTTGGAGTGCATATCGATAGCTCGAATAATCTGGCGCAGCGCAACCAGCACTTCATCATGTTTTTCCATGGGTTCTGAATCATTGCGGGGATTGAAAGGAGCAAAATTTTGCTCCTGACCGATCAAAAGGTCAATGTCGTTATTACTCTAATGGTTTATGTTCAAAGTAATTTTGTGTTAGGTTAGCCGACTCTTCGCAGTGTTAGACCTGACATTTTAGGAATAGACCATGATGAACGAGCTTGATATGAAGACCCTGGTTAATGGGTTGAAAATAGTAAGAGTTCGCTATGAACTGCCAGATACCTCGGCTTTTGTACGCTATCAACCCGCTTATGAAGAAGATCCCAACACCCTGAAGGTACACCACTATGATGGTGAACTGCCGCTCTCCTGTAGTGAGACGGGTCATTTCAACCTAAAGGAGTTGGTGAACGAATTGCGCTATGCCTATGTGCTGGTTCACCTCTTTCCTGACGAGAGTGCGATGAACTTCTACCTGACCGGTCTTGATACCGGACTGGCCCAACTGGAGTTTATCGGTGGCTCTTATGACTTCAACCGGCTCTGGATCACCAGTGGCATCTCCAATGTCGGCGTGCCGATGGCCATTTTCCTCGGCAAGCGCCACGCAGTGAATGGCCAGCCTTCGGTCACCCTGGTGGATCATCGTGAGCTGGCCACCGGCAAGCTGGTCTATCGCGCCATTGGTGGTGCCGGTGATCATGTGGGTGAAGAGTTTTTCAACAACGACTAAGGAGGCCCGATGATAGCAACCAAGGGGCTACTGAAAGGCCTCAACCCCACAATGGCCATGACGGCCCTCACCGTGATCACTCTGTTTCTGCTGTTTGGCGTATTTGTTCCCGAGACCGCTGCGACCTGGTTCACCGGTGCCAAGGACCAGATTATTGCCGGGTTCAAGTGGTACTACATTTTGCTGGTCGCCCTGTTCCTGTTCTTCGCTATCTACCTGATGTTCAGCCGTTTTGGCAGCATCCGGTTGGGTGACGACGACCAGGTACCGGAGTTCGGTTACTTTGCCTGGTTCTCCATGCTCTTTAGTGCCGGTATGGGGATTGGTCTGGTGTTCTGGAGCATTGCCGAGCCAATGAACCACCTGCAGGGCAATCCCTTTATCACCGAAGGAATGACCCCGGAAGCAGCCCAGGTTGCCATGCGCCTCACCTTCTTTCATTGGGGGCTGCACCCTTGGGCCATCTATGTGATCGTTGGCCTGTCGCTGGCCTTCTTCAGTTATCGCCGCAAGTTACCACTGGCGATCCGCTCGGTGCTCTACCCGATCCTCGGCGATCGCATTTACGGCTTCTGGGGCCATGCAGCCGACGTACTGGCGGTGTTTGGTACTGTATTCGGGGTGGCTACTTCCCTTGGCCTTGGCGTGGCACAGATGAATACCGGTCTGAATCAGATGTTTGGCATGGCGGTATCGCAGTCGAACCAGCTTTGGTTGATTGGCGGGATCAGTCTTATCGCCACTCTGTCGGCGGTCTCTGGTGTGGGGCGCGGGGTCAAGCTGCTCTCCGAGCTCAACATCTGGCTGAGCGTGTTCGTCCTGGCGCTCTTTCTGGTGCTGGGGCCCACAATTTATATCCTCAACTCCTATGTGCAGAACATTGGTGATTACCTGCAAAACATCGTCAAATTGAGCTTCTGGACCAACTCAGAAGCCAACGGCACCTCGGCCTGGCAGTCGAGCTGGACGGCGTTTTACTGGGGCTGGTGGATCGCCTGGGCGCCGTTTGTCGGCATGTTTATCGCCCGTATCTCCAAGGGGCGAACCATTCGTGAGTTCGTGCTCGGCGTGTTGTTGGTGCCTTCATTGCTCGGCATGTTCTGGCTTACCGTATTCGGCGGTACGGCGATGAATCTGGAGCTGTTTGGCGGTGGCGGTGTGGTCGCTGCGGTTAATCAGGATGTCACCCTGGCGCTCTATCAGACGGTGGAGTTGCTGCACTGGGGGACCTTGGGCTGGATTGCCAAAGGGGTGCTGACCTTGCTGATTTGTACCTACTTCATTACCTCCAGTGACTCGGGCACCCTGGTCATCACCACCTTGCTCTCCATTGGCGATCAGGATCCACCTGTGTTGCATCGGGCAATCTGGGGTTTGGGGCAGGGGCTGGTCGCGGCCATTTTGCTGCTCTCTGGTGGATTGGCGGCCCTGCAGGCGGCCAGTATTATCGCCGCGTTGCCTTTTTCGGTGATCATGCTGGCGATGTGTTACTCGCTGATGTTGGGGCTCAAGCAGGAGAGCCAGCGCCAGTTTGAGTACCGCCAGAATCTGAAGCGCCACGATGGCTCATCCCATATGAGCCTGCTGGATCGCATTGGTCCGGCATAACGGCAGCACCAAGGGGCGCCTCTTCATATGTAAACGTGAGATGTAAACCTGGATGCAAAACGGCCGCCCTGGCGATGCTCTCCTTGCGGAGCTCATCATCAGGGCGGCCGTCTGTTATGGGGCCGATGTTACTCTTCGATAAAGGTCCACTCATCCTTGACCCGACTGATGGCGTCGGTGCGTTTTTTGGCCAGCTGCTCCTTGATCTCTTCCCCTTTAAAACCGGCGGCCACTATCTCTTTCACCGGCACCGCTTGAGCGGCGGCCAGCGCCTCGGCCACATAATCGGGTTCGGCGTAGACCCGCTCCTCAAAACCGGTGCGACCATGGAAGTCGGCGCGGCAGGTATCAAGTAACTGCGCAAAACGCTCGGGGCGACGCCAGGCATCAGCCTTGTCGAACACCTTGAGCAGGGTGGCTGGCTTGAGTTCGAACGCGATATGGAGCTGGGTGTGCAGATCGCTTACCAGCAGCGCCAAATCCCGGCACTCGTTGGGTACCCGGAACCGCTCGCACAAGGCGCGGATCAGTGGCAGCCCCTTCTGGCCGTGACCATGATGGCTTGGCCAGAACTCTTTGGGGGTGATCCCCTTGCCAAGGTCGTGGCAGAGGGCGGCAAAGCGCACCGTCAGCTCGGGGGAGATCCGGCACGCCTGCTCCAGCACCATCAGGGTGTGGATGCCGGTGTCGATCTCCGGGTGCCACTTGGCCGGGGCGGGGACGCCAAACAGGGCATCAATCTCGGGGAACAGCGCCTTGAGGGCGCCGCATTGGCGCAACACCTCGAAGAAGATCTGCGGGGTCGGTCCCAACAGCACTTTTTCCAGCTCCTTCCAGACCCGCTCCGGGGTGAGGTGGGCCAGCTCGCCAGCGGCCGTCATCTCGCTCATCAGGGTGAAGGTTTGTGGCGCGATGGCAAAGCCCTGAGCGTGGAAGCGGGCGGCGAAGCGCGCTACCCGCAGGATGCGCAACGGGTCTTCGGCAAAGGCGGGGGAGACGTGGCGTAGCAGCCGTTTTTCCAAATCCTCAATACCACCGTAGGGATCATGGAGCTGGCCCTGATCATCCTCGGCGATGGCGTTGATGGTGAGGTCCCGGCGCAGCAGATCTTGCTCCAGGGTCACATCGGGGGCTGCATGACAGACAAAACCGGTGTAGCCCTGCCCCTGTTTGCGTTCGGTGCGGGCGAGGGCATACTCCTGCTGGGTTTTGGGGTGGAGAAACACCGGAAAGTCGCGACCGACCTGGGTAAACCCCAGCGCCAGCATCTGCTCCACGGTGGCGCCGACCACCAGATGATCCCTGTCGCCCTGCGGCAATCCCAGCAGGCGATCCCGCACTGCGCCCCCAACCAGATAAGTCTGCAAACCGTCTCTCCCGTCATCAATCGTGGGGCCGAGTATATCGTCTTTGTTACCGCTTTGCTGCTTGACCACCACCAGCCGCGCGGCTTTGACTTGGGCGTGACGAGGCCGTACGCTGCCGCCCCAGACAGCTGGCTCTGTGCTGTGGGATGGTGTTATTCCCGCGCTGGCCAGATGAGCCGAAGGAACCGCAGAGTTCCCCTTATATCAACGACATGAGAACAACGTGAATCAATCAACCTTCGCAAGCCGGGTGCTGGAGTGGTATCAGCTCCATGGCCGCAAGAGTCTGCCCTGGCAGCAGGAGAAGACCCCTTATCGGGTCTGGGTCTCGGAGATCATGCTGCAGCAGACCCAGGTCGCCACAGTCATCCCCTATTACCAGCGTTTTATGGCGCGCTTCCCCGATGTGGTGGCGCTGGCTGATGCCCCCGTCGACGAGGTGCTGCACCACTGGACCGGCCTTGGCTACTACGCTCGGGCCCGTAATTTGCACAAAGCGGCCCAGCAGATCTGCGATCACCACCATGGCCTCTTTCCCGAGCAGTTTGACGAGGTGATGGCCTTGCCGGGCATTGGCCGCTCCACCGCCGGCGCCGTGCTGTCGCTCTCCCTCGGACAGCCCCACGCCATTCTTGATGGCAATGTGAAGCGGGTGCTCACCCGCTGGTTGGCGCTGCCGGGCTGGCCCGGCCAGAAGCAGGTAGAAAACGAGCTGTGGGAGATCGCCATCCGGTTAACTCCCAAGCTGGGCGTGGCGCACTACAACCAGGCGATGATGGATATCGGCGCCACCATCTGCACTCGCAGCAAGCCCGCCTGCGATCGCTGTCCGGTGCGGGCCGATTGCCAGGGCTTGTCGCAAGGCAACCCCACCGCCTACCCCAACAGCAAGCCCAAGAAGAGTATTCCGGCCCGCGACGGCATCATGCTGCTGATCCGCCATGGCGATGAGCTGTTGCTGGAGAAGCGGCCGCCACAGGGGATTTGGGGCGGGCTCTACTGCTTCCCGCAGGTGGCCTCGCTAGCCGAGGTGGACGGTCTGCTGGCAAGTCTGGGGCTGGCGCACCACGGTTATCGGGAACTGGCCGGTTTTCGCCACACTTTCAGCCATTTCCACCTCGATATTCAGCCTTTGCTGATCGAGATAGATAGCGCACCGGCGCTGCGGCTCATGGAAGGCGATCACCGACTCTGGTATAACTTACGCCATCCTGCCGAGGTAGGGTTGGCGGCCGCCACTGCCCGTCTGCTCGCCTATCCAGAGTTACAACAATAGAGGTCAACATGAGCCGTACTGTATTTTGCCAACGTCTGAAAAAAGAGGGCCCGGGCCTGGATTTTCAACTCTATCCCGGTGAGCTCGGCAAGCGTATTTTTGACAACGTCAGCAAGGAAGCCTGGGCCGAATGGCAGAAGAAGCAGGTGATGCTGATCAACGAGAAGAAGCTCAACATGATGAATCTTGAGCATCGTCAGTTGCTGGAAAAAGAGATGGTCAGCTACCTGTTTGATGCCGGTGAAGTAGAGATCGACGGTTATACCCCTCCCAGCCAGTAAGCCGTGCAGCTGTGATACATGTGAACAGGGGCAGGCATTGCCCCATGTGACTGTTGGCGATGATACTTCTTCCAGTTTGCAATAAATGAATGATGGGCGGCGTGTCCGCCCGTTTTGAGGATCTTATGGGCCGAATTTTTTGGCTGCTGTGTACCTTGTTGTTTCTCTCTGCCTGTTCGTCTTCTCCCAAGCCCAACGGGAGCGAGGGTGAGGATCTGGTCAACGGCAAGGACATTCGCGGTTTTGAACACATGATTAGCGCACTCTCCCATAACGTGAACGAAATATGGGGGCGGGAGGCGCTGTTTGCCGGCAAGTTTGACTATGTCAAATACACGGATCAGTACAAAAGCCGGGCGCATATCGACTTTTCCAGTGGTCATATCATGGTGGAGACGGTATCCAGTGTCGATCCGCGGGCTCATTTACGCCGCGCCATCATTGAGACCTTGCTGACACCGGATGACCCGGCGGAAGTGGATCTCTACTCTGACCGTGAAATCGTCCCCGGTGGCGAGCCGTTCCTTTATGGTCAGGTGCTGGACAATCTGGGTCAGCCGATCCGTTTTGACTGGCGTGCCGAGCGTTATGCCGACTACCTGCTTAGTACGGCAATGAAAAAGCGTACCTTGGGGATCCGCACCATCTTCTTCGTGGATATTCCGATGGTGGCAAACCATGAGGATAAGCGGGGCTACAAGTATGCAAGCATCATTCGTGATGCATCCCGTAAATATAAGGTGCCCGAGAGCCTGATCTATGCGGTGATCAAAACAGAGAGCAGCTTCAACCCCTATGCGGTGAGCCACGCTAACGCTTATGGCTTGATGCAGGTCATTCCTGCCACAGCAGGACGAGATGTCTACCAGCGGGTCAAGGGCAAGAGTGGTCAACCAACCCGGGAGAACTTGTTTAATCCGGCCTACAACATTGATGTCGGCACCGCTTATCTACATTTGCTGCAGACGGTCTATCTGGTGGATATCGAGGATCCCCGTTCCCGTCGCTATGCGGTGATTTCAGCCTACAACGGTGGTGCTGGCGGGGTGCTCAACACCTTCTCGCGGGATCGCAAGGCTGCGCCTGGCAAGATAAACCGGCTCTCGCCAGAAGCTGTCTACCAGGTGCTGACCGAGCAGCACCCGAAAGCAGAAGCGCGGCGTTATCTTTACAAGGTTGATCAGGCCGAGAAAGGCTTCAAACGCTCCTATGTTGGACGTGCCGGTTAACCAGAGCCAATGCAAAAGGGCGCTTGATATCAAGCGCCCTTTTTACGTCTGGCCTAATTGCAGGTTGTTGCGCCTTATTTGGCGATAAAGCCGCCCTTGGTCTGCGGGGCCGCGCCCACTTTATCCAGGGTTTTCACTTCCACTTCGGTCTTGTTCCAGCTGTGGTCCACTTCACCACGGATGCGGATCAGATCATCCGGGCCCACTTCGGTACCGCGCCACACATCCTGATCCACTTCGACCTCCACTTCACCACTGGCATCGCGGAACAGGTAGTTTTCGCCGCCAAGATGCTTGACCAGTTTTCCTTCCAGCGTGGCCCAGCTGTCATCGGCCAGATCTTTCAGTTGAGCGACGGAGACCTTGTTCTGCTCTTGCGGGCCGGTATAGGCCGCCATGGCAAAAGAGGAGACAGACATCAGGGTCAACAGTCCGATTACGCTTGCGCTTGCCTTGTTCATTTCATACTCCTGTCGTTGGTATGAGGGCATTGTGCCGCGCGGGACGTGAAACAAGCGTGAAAGCGAGTAGGGAATGTGATTGTCTGTTTTGTGAGCGCAAGCGATTTCATCGGTGATGGAACATGTGTGATTTCATCTGGAACTGTAATCTGTCGCCTTCACCAGAAGTCAGTGGTGGCAGACTCTTCCCATGCTTGTCGCCATTCGAGGGGAAGTCCGCAGGTCTCACCTGCTTAATCGAAGAGCATAACAATATGAAAAAATGGCTTGTTTGTTTATTGGGGTTAATGGCATTGACCGCGCAAGCGGCGGAGGGACGCCAGCCTTTTTCCCGGGTTGTGATGTTTGGTGACAGCCTCTCCGACACCGGCAAGATGTACAAGAAGATGCGGGGATATCTCCCCTCCAGCCCACCCTACTTCAACGGGCGCTTCAGCAATGGCCCGGTGTGGCTGGAGCAGCTGGATGACGAGCGTTTTCCCGGTCTGGTCGTGGTCAACGAGGCGGAAGGCGGTGCGACGGCGGTGGCCTATAACCATCTGGGCGCCCTGAACGGCTGGCTCGGTTTCTGGTCCTGGGATCCCAAATATCAGGTGATCAACAATCTCGATTACGAGATCGATCAGTTCCTGAAAAAGGACAAGTTCCGCCCCGATGATCTGGTGGTGATCTGGGTCGGTGCCAACGACTATCTGGCCTATGGCTGGAACACCGAGCGGGATGCTGATCGGGTGATCGATACCATCCGGCTGGCATCCAACCGGTTGGTGCTCAACGGCGCGCAGCAGATCCTGCTGTTTAACATCCCGGATCTGGGGCAGACCCCGTCAGCCCGCAGCATGAAGGTGGTGGAGAAAGTGCGCCATGTGGCCAGCTACCACAACCAGCGGCTGCAGAACCTCACCCGCGAGCTGGCCCCCCTTGGCATCGTGAAGCTGTTCGAAGTGGACAAGCAGTTTGACGAGATGATGCGCGATCCCCAGCTGTTCGGGCTGAGTGACACAGAACACGCCTGCTACGGTGGCGGCTATACGTGGAAGCCGTTCTCCGGCAGCGCCGCCGAGGTGGCTGCGACCCCGGCTTTGAGTGTCTCCGAAAGAGTGGCTATCGCTGGTAACCCGATCCTGGCGCAGGCGGTGGTAAGTGGGCAGGCAAAAGGGCGCGCAGCGACCCTCAACTGCGATGAGCATATGTTCTGGGATCAGGTGCATCCGACCAAGACGGTGCACAAGGTATTGAGCCAGCGTGTTGCTGACTTTATCGATCAGCACTACGAGTTTGTTCGTCACTGATATCGCTTCGGGCCAGCATGCTGCTGGCCCTTCTTCTATGTTGAGCTCTCATCTGTGCATCTTTTTGCGTCATACTCAGTTCAAATAACAAACATTTGTTGCTGTTTTTGTAACATGGTTGCGTTAGAGTGTTGTTTGTTAATTGATATCAGTGACTTGAAAATAGGCTAACGTTGATATGCTGCGATCGCTTTTGGGTGGTTGCACCTATAAGACGAGGTGATATCAATCAACCTCCTCCTACATAAAGTTGCAGAGGCTCAAACATGAAAAAATCATTGATTACCTTGCTAGTTACCGGCTTGCTGGCGGCCAATGCCCAGGCTGCCGGTCAAGACAACACCTGGTATGGCGGTGCCAAACTGGGTTGGTCCAATTTTTATGGCATTGATGAAAGCAACAGTTTTACCCTCGGTAATGAGACCAATGATGCCCTGGGGGCTGGTGTATTTGCCGGCTATCAGGTTAACAAGAACCTGGGTATCGAGTATGGCTTCGATTATCTGGGTAAATACAAATATGATGCCCGCTCTGCCACGGGGGCTGTATTTCAAGATGAAGTTCAGGCTCAGCTAATCCATTTGTCCTTGAAGCTGGGCTTCCCTGTAACTGATAGCCTTGACCTGTACGGACGTATCGGCGGCGGTTATGCTGCTGCTAACAGTGACCTGAAAGGGGGGGATGGCCGGTTCAACTTTGTCAGCGCTCTGGGTGCTGAATATGCCTTCAATCGTGATTGGGCCGCCCGTCTTGAATATCAATACACCACTCCGTACGGCAGCCGAGACAATACCGGGTTGCGTATGGACAATGGCCTGCTCTCTGTGGGCGCCGTCTATCGCTTTGGCCAGGTCGCGCCGGTTGCTGCTGTGCCTGCTCCTGTACCGGCACCCGAGCCGGTGATGGTTGAGAAGCAGTTCACCCTGAGCTCCGATGTGCTGTTCGACTTCAATAAAGCAACCCTCAAGCCGCAGGCCAGTCAGGCGCTGGATACCCTTTACAGCCAGATTGAAGAAGCGCGGCCCAAGGATGGTGTGGCAACCGTGATCGGGCATACCGACCGTATCGGCTCTGACGCCTACAACCAGAAATTGTCCGAGCAGCGTGCCCAGACCGTTGCCAACTATCTGGTTGGTAAAGGGATCCCGGCCGCCAAGATCAATGTGGAAGGGCGTGGTAAATCCTCACCGGTTACCGGCGACAGCTGTGTCAGCAAGTCCAAGCGTGAGCTGATTGTCTGCCTGGCACCGGATCGTCGCGTTGAAGTGAAGGTGGAAGGGGTTGCCGAGGCTCAGCAATAATCTGCTGAGCCAGCTCCTTACGGGGCGGTGACAAGGCCGCCTCGTTGTTCGTGAAATGCAAAAAGGCCAGTCAGATTATCTGACTGGCCTTTTCATTGAGCTGGGCAAGGCATTCGGGGGGCTGCTGGATCAGGACGGCAGCGGCATTACCCGATTACGACCGAGCTCCTTGGCCTTGTAGAGCAATTTATCGGTGCGCTCCACCAGACAGTCTGCGTTCTCTTGGCGATTAAACTCACCTACCCCGAATGACGCTGTGATGTGATCGATGCGGCGGCCCGATTTACGATCGAGGATCGACATCCGCTCGACGGCGCGGCGCATGCTCTCCGCCATCTGTCTGGCCAGGGCAAGAGTGCGATGGGGGACCAGCATGGCAAACTCCTCCCCGCCGATCCGATAAGCGCTAACACCCTCCTGACAGGCATCTCGCAGTCGCTTGCTAAACGCACGCAGTACCTGATCACCCAGCAGGTGGCCATATTCGTCATTGAAATTTTTGAAGCGGTCGATATCGGCGAGGATCAGCGAGAAAGGCTGCTGGCTGCGGATCAGTCCCTCAATCTCGAGATCGAAAGCACGCCGATTAAGCAGGGAGGTCAGTGCATCCTCATTGGCCAGCTTGCGGGTTTCGTTGAGTGCCTCGCGCAGCTCTTTGATCTCTTTTTCAGCATTACTGATCTGGTTGCGAAAGTGCATGGTCGACATCCGCACATCCCGTGATTCGCGCACCAGATCCCGCAGGATAGCCATGGTGTCTTCCAGGCTCAACCCTTGCTCATCGATCTGGCTGAGTCGGCCAAAACTCTTGTCGAGCATCTCCTGAAACATCCCGGTATCTGAGATGGCATCTTGCATGGAGTGACCGATTTCATTGGCCATGGCAGCCAGATTGAGCTTTATCGCCTCGATTTGTTTCTCATCCTGGTCGGCGAGATGCTGATGATAGAGCCGCTCACAGGTGACCAGAGAGCAGGTACCCTGCTGTTTGACGGCGAGATCAATGGCTTTATTTAGCTCGGGCATGCTGGCCGAGACATAGCTGTACCACAGGTGGTAATTGTCCGGCGTCGTGGGTATCTGGTACTTGATCATCAAGGGAACCGCCTGTTTGAGATAGGCGGCGGATTGGGCAAAAGTATCCTTACTCATGAGTTATTGGTCTCATCATGCCAGCAAACTTGATTCAGTATGACAGAGAGATTGGCCAAAAGGCAGTCGATGGATGCCATTCGCCCCCCCCTTCGATATAATGTCTGGGTTACTACCTACCCTAAGGCCTGCTTATGTCTCAAAAAGATCCTTTCCTCCAACGCGAGGCCGAAAAATACGAAAATCCCATCGCCAGTCGCGAGATGCTGCTGGAACTCATCAAGGGCCACGAAAAGCCCATGTCTCGGGAAGAGTTGGCCAAGGCCCTCAAGCTGACCGATGAAGAGCCGCTGGAAGCGTTGCGCCGTCGTCTGCGTGCCATGGAGCGTGATGGACAACTGGTATTCACTCGTAACCAATGCTACGCCTTGCCGGATCGTCTGAATCTGGTCAAAGGCACTGTACTTGGCCACAAAGATGGTTTCGGTTTTCTGCGCCCGGAAGGTGGTGGACCTGATCTCTTTTTGAACAACCGCGAGATGCAGCGCCTGATGCATGGCGACTATGTGCTGGTGCAACCGACCGAGATTGACCGCAAGGGTCGTCAGGAAGCGCGTCTGGTGCGTCTGCTCAAGTCCCGTGAGGCAGACATTGTCGGCCGTTACTTCGTCGAAAATGGCGTTGGTTTCGTGGTGCCGGATGACAGCCGTATCGGTCAGGACATCATCATCCCGGAAGGTGAGAATAAAGGTGCTCGCCAGAGCCAGGTGGTGGTGGTGCGCATCAATCAGCGCGCCACTTCCCGCAGCAATGCGGTCGGTTCTGTATTGGATGTGCTGGGCGAAAATATGGCACCTGGGATGGAGATTGAGATCGCCTTGCGTACTCACAGCATCCCGCATACCTGGCCTGAAGAGGTGACCAAAGAGGTTGCTGGCTTGGGCGAGCAGGTGCCAGAGAAAGCCAAAGAGGGTCGTATCGATCTGCGTGCATTGCCGCTGGTGACCATAGATGGTGAAGATGCCCGTGACTTCGATGATGCTGTCTTCTGTAAAGCCAAACGCAGTGGCGGCTGGCGCCTGTGGGTTGCCATTGCCGATGTCTCTGCGTATGTGAAGCCTGGCACAGCGCTGGATGCCGAAGCCTATCAGCGCGGCAACTCCGTCTATTTCCCCGAGTTCGTGGTGCCCATGTTGCCGGAGGTGCTCTCCAACGGTCTGTGCTCCCTGAACCCGCAAGTTGACCGTCTGTGCATGGTGTGCGAGATGACTATCTCCGCATCTGGCCGCATGTCCGGTTACAAGTTCTATGAAGCCGTGATGAACTCCCACGCGCGGTTGACTTACAGCAAGGTCGCCGCGATTTTGGATGGCGATGCGAAACTGCGTCAGCAATATGATCCGCTGGTGGGTCATATCGAAGAGCTCAACACGCTCTACAAGGCGCTCAAGCATGCCCGTCATCAGCGCGGTGCGGTGGAGTTCGAGAGCGAAGAGACTCGCTTTATCTTCAACGCCCAGCGCAAGATCGACCAGATAGTGCCACTGGTGCGTAACGACGCCCACAAGATCATCGAAGAGTGCATGATCCAGGCGAACGTGGCCGCGGCCCGTTACATCGAAAAGAACGAAGCCTCAGCCCTGTTCCGGGTGCACGATCGTCCGGGCGAAGAGCGCCTGACCGGTTTCCGTGACTTCCTGGCCGAGTTGGGCCTGGAGCTTAAGGGTGGCCTCGAGCCCGAGCCGAAGGACTTTGCCGAGCTGGCTGCCAAGTTTGAAGGGCGCCCTGACGCGGAATTGCTCTCCACCATGCTGCTGCGTTCCATGCGTCAGGCCATCTATCAGGCTGACAACATCGGCCACTTCGGGCTGGCATTGAAGTCCTACGCTCACTTCACCTCGCCGATCCGTCGCTACCCCGACCTGATCCTGCACCGCGCCATCAAGTATCAGACGGCCAAGGAGCAACAGGGCAACCTGCGCAACAAGTGGACCCCGAGCGGTGGTTATCACTACCAGCTGGAAGAAGTGGACCCGATGGGTGAGCACTGCTCCATGACCGAGCGTCGTGCCGACGATGCAACTCGCGATGTGGCCGACTGGCTCAAGTGCGAGTACATGCTGGATCATGTGGGTGACGAGTTCGATGGCGTGATTGCCAGCGTCACCGGTTTTGGCTTCTTTGTTCGCCTGGCCGACATCCACATCGATGGTCTGGTTCATGTCAGCACCCTCACCAACGACTACTACCAGTTTGATCCCCTGCACATGCAGCTGATCGGCGAGAACTTCCGCCGTCGCTACCGTTTGGGTGACAAGGTGCGCGTCAAGGTGATGGGCGTCAACCTGGATGATCGCAAGATTGACTTCGTGATGGTGGAAGCGCCACTCACCGGCAAGGATGGCAAAGAGGTGGTGCGCAAGCCTGCCAAGGCTGGTCAGCGTCACGATAAACGCAAAGAGGGTAAGGATAGCGGCAAATCCGACAAGGGCGGCCGCGCCAAACCGAGCAACAGACGACCGAGCAAAAATGCTCGCGATAAGGCCAAGAGCACGAAATGAGTACTGAACTGATCTACGGCATTCACGCTGTATCTGCGCTGCTTGAGCGCACCCCGGAGCGTTTCATCGAGGTGTGGGCCCTCAAGGGACGCGATGACGACCGGCTGCAACCGCTGTTGACCGAGCTGGAATCCCTCGGTCTCAAGGTGCAGGGCGTGAACCGCAAGACCCTTGATGACAAAGCGGAAGGTAACAATCACCAGGGCATTATGGCCAAGGTGATTGAGGCCCCCAAGCTGGCCGAGCACGATCTGGCCAGCTTGCTGGACAGCCTGGTAGAACAAAAAGCCCAGCCTTTCCTGCTGGTGCTGGATGGGGTGACCGACCCGCATAACCTCGGTGCCTGCCTGCGCAGCGCCGATGCGGCCGGAGTCCATGCGGTGATCGTGCCGCGTGACAAGGCCAGTGGCCTGACGTCGGTGGTGCGCAAAGTCGCTTGCGGCGCCGCCGAAGTGGTGCCGCTTATCCAGGTGACCAACCTGGCCCGCAGCCTGCGTGAGTTGCAGGATCGCGGTGTCTGGCTGGTTGGTACTGCGGGTGAGGCCGATCACGACCTCTATCAGGCTAAGTTGACTGGCCCGATGGCATTGGTGATGGGTGCTGAAGGCAAAGGGATGCGCCGCCTGACTCGCGAACATTGCGATGAACTGGTTAGCATTCCGATGGCGGGGGCGGTATCCAGCCTCAACGTATCGGTGGCCACTGGCGTTTGCCTGTTCGAAGCCGTGCGTCAGCGTCGCAGCTAGTGTCATGATGACCGACAGACCCCCCTTTAGTTGGGAGCAGGTCACTGAAGAGCAGGAGGCCACGCGCCTCCTCTCTTTTGCCCGCTCGCTGACCCTTGCCCCCAGATCCTGCCTCTGGCACGCCGGTGACAGCACGGATCTGCTAGTCAGGGTGGAGCAGGGGCTGCTGCGGGCCAAGGTGGTGCTGGCGGATGGGCGCGAGTACATCAAGGAGTTTTACTGGGAGGGGGACGAGTTTCTCGACTTCCATCACCTGCTCAGTGGTGAGCCCGCGCGCTATAGCGTGGAGGCGCTGGAGCCCTGCCGCCTGCAGATCTTCCAGCTGACGGATCTGCGCCAACTTCCCTGTTGGCCTGGCTGGTATCAGCACTTGCTTGCCGTGCAACTGCGTATCAAAGAGGAGAAAGAGCTGCTGCTGTTGACCGGGAGTCCGCAGGCTCGCTACCAGCACTTCTTGCAATGTTTCCCCGGGCTGGCCGCCAGAGTGCCGGATCACCAGATTGCTGCTTATCTTGGCATCACCCCCATCAGCCTGAGTCGCATTCGCAAGCGGTTGAAAGTGCTTAACAATGAGTAGTGTCGCCACCAGATTTCAAACATCCCACACCGTTCGTCTCGGCATCACGCCTGCCGGTCAGCCTGAGCCGCATTCGCAAGCGGTTGAAAGTGCTTAACAATGAGTAGTGTCGCCACCCGATTTCCAACCTCTCACAGCGTTGGTTTCGGCATCACGCCTGCCGGTCAGCCTGAGCCGCATTCGCCAACGGCTGAAAGAACTTAACCAAGGTTAATGCCAGCGCAGATCCGCCCGATTATGCTGGCAGGCCGAATTGATAAGGAGTTGCCAATGAACTGGATCCTGAAACCCTGGTCCGAGCTGACCACTGATGAGTTGTACGAGTTGCTGGCACTGCGGGCCGAGGTGTTCGTGGTGGAGCAGACCTGCCCCTTCCAGGATCTGGACGGGTTGGATCGCCGCGAGGGGGTCTGGCACCTGCTTGGTTATCAGGGTGAGCAGCTGGCCGCTTACGCCCGGATCATGGCGCCCGGTATTGTTGATCAGGGCGGCGATGAGAGTGGTGTCGCCATCGGTCGGGTAGTCACCTCGCCCAGAGCGAGAGGGGGCGGTCTCGGCCATCAGTTAATTGGTGAAGCGGTGAACGCGTGCGAGGCGCGCTGGCCGGCCCACAGTATCTGGCTCGGCGCCCAAGCCCATCTGCAGGGCTTCTACGGTCAGCACGGCTTTGTGGCTGAAGGGGAAGGTTATATCGAAGACGATATTCCCCATATAGGGATGCGCATGCTGTTGAAAGCCCGTTGCTGAGCTGGAGTTTCCACCACAAAAAAGCTACAACGTATTTGTGAATAATATGTAGTCGGTCTAATGATAATTCCCTGCTGCTTTTGCTCAGGGAGTTTTTTATCTCATATTTTTATAAAGTAATAAGTTCATCGAGTATGGCACAGATTTATTGTGGTATTTGTCATTACTGAGGGTGTTCTTCTTGTCGTGTTAACACCTCTTTTTTACTCATTTAATTTGCTCTCTATAGAGCCTCTTTTTTATTAAATCAAATAGTTGTACACAAAATCAGGAGTGTTACCACTGCTATCCCTTCCATTACTCACATTCAGCGCCACGCGATACTCATGATAATTAATTCATAAAAAATGACAATCCACTCGATGATATCAATGGGTAGTCATCATATGGCATGCCATTTTCAATAGTATAGCTGTACTTGACCCCTTCCTTTATTCTGTCTATCAAGGCATTTGATACATGAAAGTTAGTCAGGTTGTTTGTTTTTTACCCTGTCGTTGATGCACCACCACCTCCCGCCCCCGATGGGTCGCTTCATCAGTACTACCTGAATATTGCTAAACATGACAAAATGTAACTAGTCTGCTCGCATAAATATGTGAATTTATTTTTGTCTTTTTTCTCAAGTTACCTGATTGGGTGGTCGATAGGTTTAATTGTCGATTATTTAAGTGCACTGGTAAAAGGGTGTATCCAGGAGGGTGGTTTTTGTTAATGAGAATTATGTATATTTCTTTATTTACATATTAATTTTTCAGTCGCAAATTAATGTTGCTGATACTTGTCAGACCACAATATTTAGGTTGGCAACACACCAATTCTCTCACCATATTTCAGCCTGTGACCCGATGCGATAGCCGGAAATCGGTTAGGCCAAAGTACAAGATCTTGTCTTGTGCAAATAGGGACGCTATGCAGCTAGCGTGATGATACACAGGATGTATGTAAAAGAGTACTGAGCACTCAGATGTATCAGTATAAGGATGTGAACAATGTTAAAGAATATGTCAATAGCTCAAAAGTTAAGTGCTGGTTTTGCGATCATCGTTCTCACTATGGTGGGGGTCATCTGGTTATTGCTTGCCCAGCTTTCCCAGCTCAATAGCACGACCGATGAGATTAACGATAACCTGGTCATGTCTATTCGTCACCTCTCCCGTATGAGAATGGAACTGGGTGAGGCCAGACGTAATGATCTGGCTCATGCCCTGATGGGACCAGCTGGTTACGAAGAGAACGAACGAGATTTTAAAAAAGCGCACGATATCTTTCTGGATCGCGCCAGACAATATGGAGCTTTAACCTTCTCGACAGCAGAAGAGGAGTCTGTTTACCACGCTTCGATGCAATCTGCTGAACGCTACTTCACCCTTCATGACAACTTTGCTGCTGCGGTCAAACAAGGGGACATGGAGCTTGCAGCTCGCTTGAGGAGTGGTGAAACCCTTGATGCTTTCAATACGACGTTAGCCAATTTGCAGCGTCTGAGCGACATTAACGCAGAAGTCGCACAAAGGTTTAATGACGAGGCCACATCAGTTTACGAGGAGGGGCGCCAGTTAGGCGTCGGTATTGGTGTGCTGGTGGTACTGTTTGTAATCATGTTGGCCAACTTCCTGATCCGCCAGATCCGCAATCCGGTCATGTCCCTGCTGGATCAAACCCGCAAGGTTGCTGCGGGAGATTTGACTGCTCGTCTTGATATGACCCACTTCTCCAACGATGAGCTGGGTACACTGGCAAAAGGATTTGGTGATATGCAGGGTAACCTGCGCACCCTGGTCAGTGAAGTCTCCGGTTCGGTCGTCCAGTTGAGTTCCGCAGCTGAAGAGATCAGTGCGGTTGCCAGTCAATCCGCCAGCAATATGAATGCCCAGCAACACGAGCTGAATCAGTTGGCGACGGCGATGAACCAGATGCAGGCTACCGTGCAGGAGGTCTCGCGTAACACTAGCGATGCAGCATCATCAGCGGGAACAGCAAGTCAGCGGGCTGAACACGGTTCCAGTACCGTACAAGAGTCTATTCTGCAGATTGAGCAGGTCGCCTCTGCAATAGAGAGCACGGCTTCCGTCATCAATCAGCTGGGAGATGACAGCCGTAATATCGGTGTTGTTCTGGATGTCATTCGCGGTATTGCCGAACAGACTAACTTGCTGGCACTCAACGCGGCGATTGAGGCGGCGCGAGCTGGAGAACAGGGTCGTGGTTTTGCTGTGGTGGCTGATGAGGTCAGAACGCTGGCGAAACGAACTCAGGATTCCACTACCCAGATCAACAGCATTATTGCAGAGCTCCAACAACGGGCCGAGCAGGCAGGTGTCACCATGCAACAAAGCCAGAGCATGATGAGCGCTACCGTTGAAACTGCTCGTGATGCCGGTAGTGCGATTGCCGAGATCAGCGGTGCTGTTGGCAGTATTTCCCACATGAATATCCAGATTGCTACCGCAACGGAAGAGCAAGGGGCGGTAAGTGAAGAGTTGAACCGCAACGTGGTCAACATCAGCAACGCCTCGGAAGAGGTGGCAACCGGCGCAACCCAGATGGCTCAGGCTTGTAATGACCTGAATCACTTGGCCACCCAACTGCACGAAATGGTCGGTCGCTTCAAAGTGTAAGCTGTTGGTATTAACAAAAACGGCCATCCCGAGGGATGGCCGTTTTGCTATGGCAGGGAAAGCGCGCCGTGATGATTACTTCTTTTTCTTCTTTGCGGTCTTCTTCTTGCCATCTTTTGGCTTTTTCTTCTTCACCGGCACCCGCGCTTCTTTGTGCTTGGGACGCAGGGAGTCGATCACCCGGCGCTTGAGGCGCTCTTCGGTGTAGCGTTCGATCTTGGCGACGATGGCCATATCGTGGGCTTCGACCAGACTGATGGCGCAGCCACGGTTGCCAGCGCGGCCGGTGCGGCCGATCCGGTGGACGTAAACGTCGGTGCCATAGGGCATGTCATAGTTGATGACATGGCTGACGTTGGGCAGGTCGATGCCGCGGGCGGCGACATCGGTGGCGACCAGGAAGGGGACTTCACCGGCGTGGAACTTGCGGATCGACTCGACGCGCTTGCTTTGCTCCATCTCGCCACGGATCCAGGCGCAGGAGATGCCTGCGGCCTGCAATTGACCAGAGAGCTCAGCCAGACGCTCACGGGTTCTGACGAAGACAATCGCCTTCTGGGTTTCCGGATCTTTGAGGATATGGATCAGCAGGGCCAGCTTGTGGGCGGCGTCATCGGCCAGATGCACCCACTGGGTGATCGGACGGCGTTCGCTGCGCGGCGGCTCGGCGTGCAGCTCGACCGGGTTGTTGAGGATCTCGTTGGCGAATCGCTCCAGACCCGCCCCTTCCAGGGTGGCGGAGAACAGCATGGTGTGCTTGCGGTAGCGCGCTTCGGCGACGATGCGGTTCACATCCTTGATAAAGCCCATGTCCAGCATACGGTCCGCTTCATCCAGCACCAGTACCTCGATGTCGTGGCTCTCGAACTCCTCTTTCTCGATGTACTCGAGCAGACGACCCGGGGTGGCGACTACGATATCGGTGGTCTTGGTCAGGGCAGGCAGTTGCTCATCATGGCTGACGCCGCCGATGATGGTCTCGATGCTGAGGTTGGTGTGGGCTGCCAGCGCCTTGGCGTGGGCGGTCACCTGCAGTGCCAGCTCGCGGGTCGGGGTCAGGATCAGCATACGGCACGGGCCCGGCTTGCGGCGCGGGAAGTCCAGCAGATGCTGGAGTGCCGGCAGCAGGAAGGAGGCTGTCTTGCCGGTACCGGTTGGAGCGGATGCCAGAATATCGCGGCCGTCCAGGGCTGGCTCCAGCACCATCTGCTGGATGGTGGTGGGGCGGGTGAATCCCATCTCGGCCAAGGCCCGGTTGAGGGCGGGATTCAGGTCGAAATCATCAAAGGACTGGCTCATGGCAATACTCGGTCATTAAGGAAACGGCAGATTATAGGCGATTATCTCGTCGGCTCCTATGGCGAGTGTGGCTTAGCCGCTATAATCGCCCACCATTTTCACTGATGACGGGGGCCAGATGGGGCGTAGCCGCGGATTTACCTTCAAACAGTTCCATATCAACCACGATCGTTGCGCCATGAAGGTGGGTACCGATGGCATTTTGCTCGGTGCCTGGGCGCCGGTCGAAAAGGCGCGCCGGGTGCTCGATATTGGCACCGGCAGTGGTCTGATCGCTCTGATGCTGGCTCAGCGCAGCATATCTGACTGCTTCATCGATGCAGTGGAGCTGGATAAGGATGCAGCGGCCCAGGCAAGAGAGAACGTGGCGACATCGTCCTGGGCCGAGCGAGTCGCGATTATCGAGCGCGCAATTCAGGATTATCAGGGTGAACCCTACGATCTCATCGTCTCCAACCCCCCCTATTTTGTGGCAGGCCAGTCATTTAGCGATCCGGCGCGGGCGCTGGCTCGCCATACCGGCGCCCTCGACAGCCACGGATTACTGGCGGCCTGCAATCGTTTGCTGAGCCCGAACGGGCAGGTGGCGCTGGTGCTGCCGACGGCGATGGCCGATGAAATTTTATGCATCTCGGCGAATTATGATCTGCATGGGATTTGTTATACAGCTGTTATCACCAGAGAGGGTAAAGCGGCAAATCGCGTTTTATTGCTACTTGGCAGAGGATTAAACAGGTGTGAGAGGGGGGAGATTGTGATCCATTCTGCTGATGGAGGCTATTCCGACAGATATATCCATCTGACCAGCCCCTACTATTTGAAGATGTAAATTTCGTCTTGAACTATTTTTTCACGCCATTATGCTGGTTCCAGATCGAGCGCCCGCTCCAGACCAGCTAAAACCACTGGTTGTGATGAAAAAACACGCGGGGCTCTTTTTTTATCCCCCCTGAACACACCCGGTCAGTGACCGATAAAAACTATAACAAGCAATAATTTACAAGACAGACGAGGTTCAACTTGACGAAATCACTCACATTGTCCGATGTACTCGGATTAGGGTTTATGACCTTCGCCTTCTACTTGGGCGCTGGCAATATCATTTTCCCGCCGTTGGCCGGTTACATGGCCGGTGAGCACCTCTCTCTGGCGATGTTTGGCTTCCTGGTCACCGCCGTGGGCCTGCCCCTGGTGACCATTCTGGCCGTGGCCAAAGCTGGCAATGGCTGGGCTGGCATGACCAAACTGCTGCCTACCGGTATCGCCACCGCGCTGGCCGTTGCCATCTATATCATCATTGGCCCGGCCTTTGCTGCGCCCCGTACCGGTCTGGTTGCCTACGAGATGGGCCTCAAGCCTTTTATCGGTGACATGGGCCAGGCGGGTCTGGCTGCCTACACAGTGGTCTTCTTCGGCATCGCCATGCTGGTCTCCATGAACCAGGGTAAGCTGATGGACGCCATCGGCAAATACCTGACGCCGGTTCTGATGCTGCTGCTGCTGACCCTGGCTGTCGGGGTGTTCGTGGCGCCGCAGGGCACCATGCCTGATGCGTCCGGTGACTATCAGAACAGCCCGTTCGTGAAAGGGATCCTGGAAGGCTACAACACCATGGATACTCTGGCGTCCCTGATGTTTGGCGCCCTGATTGTCGACCTGCTGCGCAAGAAAGGCATCAACGACTACAAGAGCCAGTTCAAGTATCTGGCGATTGCTGGCCTCATCTCTGCCATTGGTCTGTGCGTGGTGTACGTTTCCCTGTTCCGTCTGGGTAATACCGCTGCTGGCGTGGCAACCGATGTCAGCAACGGTGGTGCTATCGTCAACGCCTACGTGCTGAGTCTGTTTGGTCAGCCCGGCCAACTGATCCTGGCCGCCATCATCACCCTGGCGTGCTTCACTACCGCAGTGGGTCTGATCTCCGCCTGTTCCGATTTCTTCCATAATCTCACTGGCATGAGTTACAAGAAGCTGGTGGTGGTGCTGGGGGTGATCTGCGCCGTGGTTGCCAACGTCGGTCTGAGCCAGTTGATCAGCCTCTCCATCCCGGTGCTGGTTGCTATCTATCCGGTTGCCGTGGCATTGGTGCTGGTCACTTTCCTGAAAGGCTACTTCGGTCGTCCTCGTCTGGTGTTCCGTGCGGTGCTGGTGGTTGCCTTCCTGTTTGGTTGCCTGGATGGTCTGGGTGCTGCCGGTATGAAGATGGATGCGTTTGCCTTCCTGCCGCTGTTCGACAAGGGCCTCGCCTGGCTGATGCCAACCCTGCTGGCCTGCGTGGTAGGCATGGTGGTCCGTCCGACCGAGAAACTGGCCGCCGAAGCTGCCTGATCACCTGATGTGATGTTGCCAAGAGCCTGCCCCGTGCAGGCTCTTTTGTTTTCAGCCAGTCTCGCTGCTGCACTGCGGTTGGCACCGCCGTGACGGAGATCGTACCTGACCAGCCGCTGCTACCCGCTTGCGTCCTTTCCACTCCTCCACTGCCTGTTCTCACCTCTCGTCCTGCACGCCCGGGGCGCTATCCGCTGCTGGATAGCCGAGTCGTTCGGTGATTAATTCTGCTTTGGTAAATTGTTTCAAGATATTACTTGGTGATTGAGATCGAACTCCTCTTCTTTATGCTAAAGGTGGCGCGCCTCATCCGGTCTGCGGGCCGCATGGGCGCCAGAGGTATTGTTACCGGTTATCTGCCAGGCAGTGGGTGCAATCAATAACAAGCTGATAAAGGCAGATGAGGTTGGGTTTGACGAAATCATTGAAGTTGTCCGATGTATTCGGATTGGGGTTTATGACGTTTGCTTTCTATCTGGGGGCAGGCAATATCATTTTTCCGCCGCTGGCCGGTTTCATGGCCGGTGAGCATCTGCTGGCCGCCATGTGCGGCTTTTTGCTGACGGCGGTGGGCTTGCCGCTGATCACCCTGATTGCGGTGGCCAAGGGGAGCTCGGGGGGCGGCGCGGGCGGCTGGACCGGGATGACCCGCTATCTGCCCGCCGGGGCGGCGACGGCGCTGGCCATCACCATCTACATCATCATGGGGCCCGCCTTCGCCATTCCCCGCACCGGTCTGGTCGCCTACGAGATGGGGCTCAAGCCCTGGCTCGGGGATGCCGGTCATGAGGGGTTGCTGATCTATACCCTGAGTTTCTTTGCGCTGGTGATCCTGGTGTCGCTCGATCGGGGCAAGCTGCTCGATGCTATCGGTAAGTACCTGACTCCGGCCCTGATGGCGATGCTGCTCATTCTGGCAGTCGGGGTCTTTATGGCGCCGCAGGGCACCATGCCCGATGCCAGCGGTGAGTACATCAGTGCGCCGCTCACCAAGGGGATGCTGGAGGGGTACAACACCATGGATACCCTTGCCTCCCTGATGTTTGGCGCCCTGATCATCGGTTTGCTACGCCAGAAGGGGATAGAGGATTATCGCAGTCAGTTCAAATACCTCACCATTGCGGGTTTGATCTCGGCGGTCGGGTTGTCGGCGGTGTACGTCTCGCTCTTTCAGCTGGGCAACAGCGCCGGTGGGGTGGCGAGCGATATCAGTAATGGCGGCGCCATCGTCAATGCCTATGTGCTGAGCCTGTTTGGCCAGCCGGGGCAGTTCATTCTGGCCGCCATCATCACCCTGGCCTGTTTTACCAGTGCGGTGGGCCTGCTCTGTGCTGGCGCAGACTACTTCCACGACCTGACCGGCTGGGCCTATCGCAACTGGGTGCTGCTGCTGGGGGCGCTCTGCGCGCTGGTGGCCAATGTGGGGTTGAGTCAGCTGATCAGCCTCTCCATTCCGGTGCTGGTAGCCATCTATCCGGTTGCCGTGGCATTGGTGCTGGTCACTTTCCTGAAAGGCTACTTCGGTCGTCCTCGTCTGGTGTTCCGTGCGGTGCTGGCGGTTGCCTTCCTGTTTGGCTGCCTCGATGGGCTGGGTGCTGCCGGCATGAAGATGGATGCGTTTTCCTTCCTGCCGCTGTTTGACCAGGGCCTCGCCTGGCTGATGCCGACCCTGCTGGCTTGCGTGGTAGGCATTGTGGTCCGCCCGAGCGAGAAACTGGCCGCCGAAGCTGCCTGATCCCGAGTCCATTGAATAGCAAAGAGGCCAGCATCTGCTGGCCTCTTCTGTTGTTGCGTTGGTGATCTTCTAACGATTTAACGGTTCAGATTTGTGGGGCTACCGGTTTTGGTTTTCCCTCCAGCCCATACCAGTGGCTGCTGATGCGTCCTGCATGCCACTCGAGGGTACCCCATGGATCCTTGGCTTCCCAGCGCGGGAAGTTGATGAGCACCCGGTTATCCTCGTACTTGTAGAGGGAGGTGCTGATCTGTATATCCGACAGGATCAGCAGCAGGGCCCAGCAGATGAAAATCCATTTCAATGCTTTCCACATAGGGTTACTCGAAGCAGATTTCGATGGTGGCGCGGCCGTAATCTGATTCGAACGGCATCATGATCTTGGTGCCATCGGCCCGGTGGGTGATGGTGTGATTGGGGCCGGAAACGATGATAGGGGTTGCCATGTCAAACTCGTAACCCTTCTCACCCAGCATCCGTTTGGCGCCACCGGTTACCATGTTGGTGATCTCGCCCACCATGTCGGTCACTTCTTCGTTGATGGTGGCGGGGGCTTCACCCAGCATGCGGCGCATGATCTCCAGCGCCAGACCCTTCTCGAAGCTGATGGAGAGGGAACCACGGGTTTGCGGGCCGACCATGCCGATCAGGCCGGAGACGTCGCCGCGTGCCAGCTCATCCATCTTGCGTTTCGGTTTGCCCGGTTTGAGTTCCAGTTGTGCCATGGTCGAGAGCACATTGAGCAGGGATAGCAGGAACGGATTTACAAAATCAGCCTTCATGATGACTTCCTACAGTGGGCGTACAGCGAGCACATTGGCCATGTGCCTCTATTGTCTTATTGGTAATAGTAAAACCATGCAAGTGGGCCTGCTCGGAAAACGCGCTATCGATCGCCGTATCGTGAAGCTCGACCACATCCCCGCACTCATCGCAGATCAACAACTGCATCGGGTGAGCGTGATCGAAGTGGCAGCAGAAGATAAATGCGTTGAGAGATTCCACCTTGTGAGCAAAGCCCTGTTCGAGCAAAAAATCGAGCGCCCGATAGACGGTTGGCGGCTTGGCATTGGCTTCGGTTTGTTGCAGTTGGGCTAACAAATCATAGGCGCTGATGGCGTTGCCGTGTGCCGCCAACAGGCTAAATACCTGACGTCGGGTCGGGGTGAAGCGGATCCCTCGCTGTATACAGAGTCGCTCGGCTCGTTGTAAAAGTTGGTCTTGATTCATGATCGCGCAGATACCCTTTCTATTAGCCGGATACTATCACAGGGCTTCGCATGGCGCGGCGACAAAATTCATTTTCTGGGGCTGCTTCACGTTGTGATAAAATCCGCCCCTTTCTTTAGCCAACCCGGATGATTTTTATGCAGGCGCAGCGTTTTTCCATCGCCCCCATGCTGGACTGGACTGATCGGCATTGCCGTTACTTTCATCGACTGATGAGTCGCCAGACCTTGCTCTATACCGAAATGGTGACCACCGGCGCCATCATCCACGGCAAGGGGGATTATCTGGGTTACAGCGAGCAGGAGCACCCTATCTCCTTGCAGCTGGGTGGCAGCAATCCGGCCGATCTGGCCCATTGCGCCAAGCTGGCCGAGGAGCGTGGCTATGACGAGATCAACCTCAACGTCGGCTGCCCCTCTGATCGGGTGCAGAACGGCCGTTTTGGTGCCTGTCTGATGGGTGAACCGGCGCTGGTGGCTGACTGCGTCAAGGCGATGCGCGATGTGGTCGATATCCCGGTGACGGTGAAGACCCGTATCGGTATCGACGATCAGGACTCCTACGAATTTCTGCAGGCCTTCATCGAACAGGTGCGCGATGCCGGTTGTGACACCTTCATAGTCCATGCCCGTAAGGCGTGGCTGAGCGGCCTGAGCCCCAAGGAGAACCGCGAGATCCCGCCGCTCGATTACCCCCGCGTCTATCGGGTCAAGCAGGATTACCCCGAGCTGACCATTGCCCTCAACGGCGGCGTCACCTCCATGGAGCAGACTCTCGAGCATCTGCAGCATGTGGATGGCGTCATGATGGGGCGCGAAGCCTATCAGAACCCCTACATTCTGGCGCAGGTAGATAACCTGGTGTTCGGCCAGAATAACGCGGTGCCGAGCCGCCACGAGGTGGTGCGGATGATGCTGCCTTACATCGAGCAGGAGCTGGCTAAGGGTAACTACCTTTCCCACATGACTCGCCATATTCTGGGGCTGTTCCAGAACATGCAGGGAGCCCGCGCCTGGCGCCGTCACCTGAGTGAAAACGCCTGCAAACCGGGCGCCGGTATTCAGGTGGTGCTGGATGCCATGGCCAAAGTGCCGGAGTTTGCCAGCAGCGAGACCGCCGAATAAGCCGCTTTGCCAGGGCAAGAACCATAAAAAGCGCGTCAGTTGACGCGCTTTTTTGATCGCTGTCGCTTCAATATCTGAACTGGTTGATCAGCCGCGAGAGATCCTGCAGTCGCTCTACCAGCAGGGTGATGCCATCGAGGGCCTGCCTGCTGTTGTCAGCTGTGTGGCTGGCCAGTTGGTGGATCTGGTGCACCCCTTCATCGAGCGTCGCCGTGACGTCGGCCTGCTGACTCACCGCCTGGGCGATCTCGTCGCTGGTGCGGGTTACCTGCCCCAACATTTGGTTTATCTGGGTGAGCACGTCGGCGGTGGTGCCCGCGTGCTGCTGGCAGCGCACCGAAGTCTGTGCCCCTTGTGTCATCCCGTCCGACAGCTGTCGTGTAGTCTGTTGCAGCGCCTGGATCATCTCGTGGATCTCGCTGGTCGAGGCTCGGGTCTTCTGGGCCAGCGCCCTCACTTCGTCCGCCACCACGGCAAAACCGCGCCCCTGTTCGCCCGCCCGGGCGGCCTCGATGGCCGCATTGAGAGCGAGCAGGTTGGTCTGGTCAGCGATTTGGCTGATTACCTCCAGAATGCCGCTGATCTTCTGGCTGTCGCTGGTGAGCTGTGCCAGCACCGCGTGGTTGGCATCCAGCTCCTGATGGAGTTGGTTGACGGAGGATTGGGTGGTCGCCAATGCTTGCAGCCCCTCGGCAGAGACCTGCTGCACCTCTATGACCAGATTGCTCGCCTCATGGGCACTGTGTGCCACATCGCGAATGGAGTGGCTCAGCTCGGTGATGGCGGTGGCCAGCTGCTCACTGTGGGCGCGTTGCTGCTGCAGGTGAGTATCGATGGTCTGGATATTGCCCCGGTCATCTTCGGCCGCCTGCAGGATCTGCTGGTTGGTGTCGGCGCTGCGCCCGACCACGGCCTTGAGCTCGGCCTGCTTCATCCGCAGGGCCAGTTCGACGGCAGCCAGGGTGTCGCGCCGTCGGGTGTAGAGCACCTGACAGAGACGGGTTCCCTTGTCTTGATCGGCAAGGGTAAGCAGGTGAGCCAGCCGCTGCTGCAATCGCCAGCCGTGGGTTGCCTGTGCCAGCAGCAACAGGGTTGTGGGCAGCAGCCAGAACAGGTTGCCGGTGGCAAAAGTAGCAAGGGTGGTGAGCAACGCAGAAGCGGAGAGCCAGAGGGTCAGCTGACCCGGTTCAATGTGAAACCGACTCAGCCAGGGAAGCGCTTTGCCGCTGCGCAGCAGGCCATAGAGCTGCTCGGCCCAGGCCACATCGCTGGCGGCGGGTTTGGTGCGTACCGACTGGTACTCGACGATCTCCTTCTGGGCATTGAGGATCGGGGTGACGTAAGCGTTTACCCAATAGAACTGACCGCTTTTGGCGCGGTTCTTGACCAGCCCCATCCAGCTTTTGCCCTGTCGCAGCTGCTGCCACATGTCGGCGAAGGCAGCCTTGGGCATGTCGGGGTGACGCACCAGATTGTGGGGTACCCCTTCCATTTCGGTAGCACCATACCCTGCCACATCACAGAAGTGCTGGTTGGCATAGGTAATATGGCTGGCGGGATCCGTGGTCGAGATGAGTGAGATATTGTCGGGGAAGTGTATCTCCCCCTCCTGATGGAGTTTGGTCATGTGTCGTTCCTGAAAAAGCCAACCAACTGATAAATATGTTTTTTATTGTTGTTTTCAGTTAATCATTCTAAGGCTCTTTAGTGCCCCGAACTTGGCTTAGGTCAATTAATCAACACAATGAATTGATGAAGTGAGGGTCAGCTGGCCGGTGCGAAATCATGAATTTCACCGGTTCTCGGTTTAAAGCGCGGATCGCCATCTTTGTAGCTGCGCACCAGCTGCATGGTCTGGCAGAAGCTGGCCTGTTTGTCGTACTCCTGACGGGCCAACTCGATGGCGCGCTCGGCACGGCGCCGCTCCATCTTGTCAGACTTGCGATCGCTGAACTGTTGCTGCTGGTGCAGCATCCAGCCGACAAACTCTTGCTGGCATTTTGCTTCGTTATTGGCCTGCACAGGCAGGGTCCACAACAGGGGGAGCAGTAACAGATAACGCATGTTCAACCGATGATCAGAGGGGGGATTCACTAGAAGGGCGGCATTTTATGCCTAAAACTTGAGCATGAACAGTATCCAATAAGAGGGCCGCCCGCAGGCGGCCCTCTTTGGTTTCAGCCTTGGTTACCAGCTCAGTGTTTGACGAGATAGAGCTGGCGGCTGTAAGCCACATCTTCCGGGTTGTTGATGGGATAGCCCTTGAGCCATGGCTTGATGAGACGGGCATTGGTGTACTGGTAGATGGGGGCGATGGGGGCCTGATCCAGCAGGATCGCCTCCGCCTCGCCAAACAGCTTGCTGCGGCTGGTAGCATCCTGAGTGCTGGCCGCCTCTGCCAGCAGCTGGTCATAACGGGCATTGGCAAAGCCTGCCATGTTGCCGCTGTGACGGGAGCCCCACAGGCCGAGGAAGGCGGAGGGGTCGTTGTAGTCGGCGACCCAGGAGGAGCGGATCACCTCGAACTGACCGCTCTGGCGGCTGTCGAGATAGGTTTTCCACTCCTGATTGGTCAGCTCGACCTCAGCGCCCAGCTTCTGCTTCCACATGCTGGCGATGGCCAGTGCCATCTTCTTGTGAATTTCCGCGGTGTTGTAGAGCAGAGTCAGCTTGAGCGGCTTGTCCGGGCCGTAACCGGCCTCCTTGAGCAGGGCCTTGGCCTTGCTGTCCAGCGCCGGTTGGCTGCTGGTGGAGAGCAAGTTGGCGGCAGGAGTGAAGCTGGCGGTCACATCCGGGGTGAAGTGATAAGCCGGTTTCTCGCCAGTGCCGAGCACCTTGTCGGCGATCAGGGCGCGGTCGATGGTGTAGGAGAGCGCCTTGCGCACCCGCACATCGTTCAGTGGCGCCTGTTTGGTATTGAAGGCGTAGTAGTAGGTGCCGAGCTGATCCGGAGTGTAGACCTCATTCGGGATCTGCTGCTTCAGCTTGTCGTACTGCTCCTTGGGGAAGGATTCGGTGATATGCAGATCGCCAGCCAGGTAGCGGTTGGTCGCCGCGCTCTCCTGATTGATCGGCATGAAGATCACCTTGGTCAATACGGTATGGGCCCGATCCCAGTAATAAGGGTTGGGGGTCAGCTCCAGCTTCTCGTTGACCACCCGGTTGTTCAGCACAAAGGCACCGTTGCCCACCAGTTTGCCGGGCTGGGTCCACTGGTTGCCGTACTGCTCGATGCTGGCTTGATGGAGCGGCGACAGGCTGGGGTGACTTAGCAGGTTAAGGAAGTAGGGCACCGGCTGGGAGAGGGTCACCTGCAGGGTGTGGTCATCAAGGGCCTTGACCCCGAGCTCGCTGGCAGGCAATTTGCCAGCCACGATCTCGTCCACCTTGTCGAAACGGGCCAACTGGGCAAACCAGGCGAAGGTGGCGGCCTCTTTCGGGTCGACCAGCTTGCGCCAGCCGTAGACGAAGTCGCCGGCCTTGACCGGATCGCCGTTGGACCAGTGCGCATCCGGGCGCAGATGGAAGGTAAAGAACTGGTTGCCCTTGTTCTCCCAGCTAGCCGCCACCCCTGCAACCGGTTTGCCATCCGGCCCCTGGGTTAGCAGTCCCTCGAACAGATCCCGCAGCACCTGCAACTCCGGCAGGCCGACCAGCTTGAGCGGGCTCAGGCTCGCAGGTTCATCCTTGAGGTGGCGAACGACAATTTGTTCGGCGGCGAGTTGTGTTCCGGCGGGAATATCGGCAGCCTGAACAGCGGCGCAGCCCAACAGGGCCAGCAAGGGGCTCCATCCTTTCATGGGTCGGATCCTTCAAATAGTGTGAAGCGGGGAGAAAACTCGGCGATAAAATGTCGCCGACAGATGGGGAATCATGATATCCCGTTTACTGGTCTGGCCGCCAGCATTTGGCTCTCAACCCCAGTCGGGGATGCGGGGGGCATGCGGGTCTCTCTGCAGTTCAATGTGGCAAGGAGTATCAAACGATGAAAGCATGGTTATTGCTGGCCTGTATGTTGAGCCAGGGCGCCTGGGCGTTGGCCCCGTGCCAGCGCGAGACGGCGGTGGGCAACTGGTGCGAGATCGGCATCGATGCCTTGCACCCGACTCAGGGGGGCGTCGGCCAGATCCAGGTCGATGAGACCCAGGCCACATTGGCGGGCATGAGTGCAAAGCAGCTCGACAAGTTAATGAAAAAGAAAGAGATCCCCGTGGTGATTGCGCCGGATGGCGGCTACTGGCTAGTGGATCGGCATCATCTGACCAAAGCGTTGTGGCAACAAGGCGTCACAGAGGCCAGGGTCAAGGTGATCGGTCGCCTGCAGGATAAAGACAATTTCTGGAGCCAGATGCAGAACAACCACTGGGCCTGGCTCAAGGATGAAAAGGGGCAGCCGCTGACCCCGGAGCAGTTGCCGACCAGCATCGACAAGCTGTCTGATTATCCCTATCGCACCCTGGCCGGACTGCTGCAGGATGCGGGCTACTTCAGCAAGGACAAGCAGGTCTATTTCGTCGAGTTTGCCTGGGCCAGCTGGCTCGGCAAGCAGATGCAGTGGATGCCGGTGGACAGCGCTAATCTGGCGGCCCGGTTGCAACAGGCCAAACGGCTTGCCTGCGGCAGCGATGCCAAGGATCTGCCCGGTTATCCCGGCAAGCAGTGTAGTCAATCCAAAACGGTGCAGTGACCGGATGAGCTATGACGGCATCTCATGCATGCCAAAGATGAAAGAGGGCGACCCCGGGGTCGCCCTTCTGCTGTCAGCTTGTTCGTGCTGGTTGGCGGTGGTCACTCATGGTGCTCAGCCCAGCGGGCGGCCGCCTGCTCAAGCAGGGCGACTTCGCCTTGCTGGATCAGCGGCAACAGGGCGTTGACCTGTTGATCCGGCCAATCCCACCAAGCGAGGGCCTGAAGCCGGGCAATCTCCTCCTCGTCAAAGCGCATCCGCACCACCCCGGCCGGGGTGCCCGCCACCATGGCATAGGGCGGTACATCCTGATTGACCAGCGAGCGGGCGGCGATGATGGCACCATCGCCGATGGTGACACCGGGCATGATCATCGCCTCCATGCCGATCCAGACATCGTTGCCGATGCGGGTATCACCGGCGGGGCGGTAGCTGCGCTTGAGCGCTGCCAGATCGGCGAACGGATAGGTGCTGATGAAGGCGGTGTTGTGGGTGTGGTTGCCCCCCATGATGATCTTCACCCCGGCGGCAATCTGCACATAGTCGCCGATATGGAGCCGGTCGATATGCCACAGCGGCTCCCAGCCGGTATCGGGATGGCGGCTGAAGCGGTCGCCATGGAGGTAGCGCACCGCCACCTCCTCGAAGGGGCCATCCCAGGCACCCGAGTAGTAGCTGTGCTGCCCCTTGAGGCAGATATTGGGGTTGGTCACCGTCAGGTGCAAGTATTCGACCTGCGACCAGTGTTGGCAGGTGTTCATGTTGGTACTCCTTTGCTGAATGGATTGGTTGCGTGCGGGTGAGCGCAGCTAATAGATCCAGACCAGCATGCGGGGCACGCAGAGCAGGGAGCAGCCCAGCATCTGCGGGAGGCGAGGTCGCATTGTGGTGTGCTCCAAAGAAGGGGAAAGGGCATGATCATAAGGTCGGGCGTCCGGTTTGCCAAGGCTGCGGAGAGATCCTGCACTAACCCTCTGGTTGATATTTATTCTCAATTAGCCATGATAACACTCCCACAATGACGGACCCGGGAGCGCGAGATGACACCGCAAAGTTGGCAACGATACATGCTGGAGGCTGATCGAGCCTGGCAGGCCGGTTCGCTGGGGGCGGCGATCTGCTTTTATCAGCAGGCGCTGGGGGATGTTTACGAGATGACCCAGGTCGAGTTGACCGAGCTGGCCACCATGCGGGTCGCCACCTGTCACCGGCTGGCCGATTTCTGGCGGGCGATGGATGAGCCGACTTACGAGTTGCGCTACCTGAAGCTCGCCGCCGAGCTGGTCACGGCGCTGGTGCCACAATGCCCGAACCGGGAGTGCGAGGCACTGATCAGCGAGCTGGGTTGCTGTCGTGGTGCCTTGCTCGCCTTCCTCAAGCGCCACCCCAATCCGGAAATTGCCCGGCTGATCCAGCTACAGGACAAGGTGCAGGGCTGCGAGCTGATCGGCCGTTTTCGTCTTAACTGACTGGGGCTGAGTTGCAGCTCAGCTCCGCCGTTTGAGTTTCTGGGCGATCCGTTGCTGCGCCTCTTCCCCTTGCAGTGCCTGCGCGAAGGCGCGCGCCTCCAGATCGATGACAAAGTGTACCGCCTGTTTGAGCTCCTGTTTCAGCAGCGCCTTGCTCTTTTGCAGCGCCCTGGGCGGCTTGGCTGCCAGCTTTAGTCCCTGCTCACGGGCAAAGGAGAGCACTCCATCGGCAGCTACCACCCGGTTGGCCAGCCCGAGCCGCAGCGCTTCCTCTGCATCGATCGCTTCGGCCAGCAGCAACAGCTCCGCCGCCTTGAGGTGACCCACCAGACGCGGCAGCAGCAGGCTGGAGGCAAACTCCGGCACCAGCCCCAGCTCGACAAAGGGGAGCTGCAAGCGGGCGTTATCCCCTAGATAGACCAGATCGCAGTGCAGCAGAATGGTGGTGCCAATCCCCACTGCCGGGCCGCCAACGGCGGCGATCACAGGTTTGGGGAAATCCGCCAGGGTGTGGAGGAACTGCAGGATAGGGTCGTCGGGCTCCAGCGAACTCTTGCCCATAAAGTCGGCCAGGTCATTGCCCGCAGTGAAACAGTCGTGCTGCCCCTGCAATAACAGGACATGCACCTCGTCATCGGCCGCCGCCTCTCGCAGCGCCGCCACCAGTTGCTCATACAGCTCGGTATTGAGGGCGTTGCGCTTGTCGGGGCGGTTGAGGGTCAGGGTGAGCAAGCCATCCTGCTGCTCGGCAATGAGAATGGGGGCCATGTCTAAATCCTTGTTATTGAAAGGTGCAAAAAAGGTTGCCGCTGGGGTAACCTTGCTGCCGTTTAACAACATCATAAAAGGATTTCAACCATGTTTAAACGTGCGTTTTATTCTCTGCTGGTACTGGGTATGACTGCGCCAGCACTGGCCAAGGTCGAGGCGGTTGATGGTTATGTGCGCCTGCTGCCGCCGGGCTCCCCCAACACCGCCGCCTTTATGGTGCTCAAGAACGATGCCGATCAGCCGGTCAAGCTGGTAGCGGCGGCCTCTGCTGCGGCTGGGCGTGCCGAGTTGCATACTCACCTGCACGAAAATGGCGTGATGAAGATGCGTCAGGTCGAGAGCATCGAGATCCCGGCCAAGGGCGAGGCGGTACTCAAACCGGGCAGTTTGCACATCATGCTGTTCGAGGTGGGTGCTCTCTCCGAGCAGGCTCCCATGCCGCTGACCCTCACCATGGACGATGGTCAGAAGCTGGATCTGTCACTGCCGGTGAAGCCGATTGAGCCGATGGCAGGCATGAAGCATATGAAGCACTGACATTTGTCGTCGTTTGTTCAGGATTCCCGCTGGGTATTTTGGCTGCACCGAGTAAAATAGTGCCCTTTCCATGTATGCAAGAGGAAGTGACGTAATGAAAAAGACGCTGATTGCCGGTGTTGTATTGGCTCTGTGCAGCCAAGGTGCCATGGCCGCTAACGACTGGCGTTTTGCTGCCGGTGCGGATGTATGGTCTTCTCAGGGTAGTGGTCAGGCCTATAACCGCAGCACCAACTACGATGACAACTACAACTGGAACGGCTATCTGCAGCTGGAACACGGCATCATCTTCCTGCCGAACGCCAAGTTTGAAATCTCCGATTTCAGCACCTCCGGTGGCGCCTTCAAAAACGACCTGACCGCCTACGATCTGAGCCTCTACTACCGTCTGTTCAACAACGATCTGTTCAAGATCGATCTGGGCATGACCGGCCGTCACTACGATGGTGAGCAGGTAACCTGGGGTCGCCAGGGTTATAAAGAAGATACCCTGATGGCCTATGCTGGCAGCGAAGTGAAGATCCCGGGTACCGGTTTCGCCTTCTTCGGCGACCTGCGTACCCACGATGCGGACAACTATGACTACCGTCTGGGTGGTTCTTACAAGTTCTCCTCCATGCCGATCAAGCTGCGCGCTGGCTGGCGTGAAGCCAAGGTCGACTTCGACAACATCGATCAGTCTATCGACGGCTGGTTCATGGGCGGCGAATTCACCTTCTAATCGGATTGTCATCCGGTTGCGGTCGTCAGAGAAAGCAGAAACAAAAAGCGCGCCAAATGGCGCGCTTTTTTTATCTTGGCAAGGGGGCGGGATTAACGGCCCAGCTTGGCCTTGAGCATGGCGATGATGTCGCCAATGGCCACTTCCTGCTTCTCGCCGGAGCGGCGGCACTTGTACTCCACCACACAGTTGTCGAGGCTGCGATCGCCGATGACGATGGCGTGCGGCACACCCAGCAGCTCCATGTCGGCGAACATCACGCCCGGGCGCTCTTTACGGTCGTCGAACAGCACATCCACACCAGCCGCTTTCAGCTCGGCGTAGAACTGCTGAGCCTGCTCGGCCACGCGCTCGGATTTGTGCATGTTCATCGGCACTATGGCCACTTCGAACGGGGCGATGGCGTCCGGCCAGATGATGCCGTACTGGTCGTTGTTCTGCTCGATGGCGGCAGCCACCAGACGGGAAACCCCGATACCGTAGCAACCCATCTCCATGGTGACGGACTTGCCGCCTTCGTTCAGCACGCTCGCCTTCATCGCTTCGGAGTACTTGGTGCCCAGCTGGAAGATGTGGCCCACTTCGATACCGCGCTTGAGCAGCAGCTTGCCCTGGCCGCACGGGCTCGGGTCGCCTTCTACCACGTTGCGCAGGTCGGCAACTTCATAGGTAGCGATGTCGCGATCCCAGTTGGCACCGGTCAGGTGGAAGCCGGTGTCGTTGGCGCCGCAGACGAAGTCCGCCAGATGGGCAGCGCTGCGATCGACAATGATGCGACCGGCAAAGCCGACCGGGCCGATGGAGCCTGCATCGCAACCGGCGGCAGCTTTGATCTGCTCGTCGTTGGCGAAGGTCAGCGGGTTGGCAACGCCAGAAAGCTTCTCGGCCTTGATTTCGTTCAGCTCGTGGTCGCCACGCAGTACCAGCGCGATGACCGCCTGCTTGCCGTGCTCATCTTCCTCTGCCAGTACCAGCAGGGTTTTGGCGATGGCGGTCGGCGCCACGCTCAGGAAGGCGGCGACTTCGTCGATGGTGTGGACGGCCGGGGTGGCAACCTTGGTCAGGGCTGCGGTAGCGGCAGCGCGCTCGCCAACGGGCGCCAGCGCTTCGGCCATCTCGATGTTGGCGGCGTATTCGGAGCTGTCGGAGAAGGCGATCAAATCTTCACCGCTCTCGGCCAGTACCTGGAATTCATGGGAACCGGTACCACCGATGGAGCCGGTATCGGCCTGCACCGGACGGAAGTTCAGACCCATGCGGGTGAAGGCAGTGCAGTAGGCGGCGTGCATCCGCTCATAGGTATCGATCAGCGAGGCCTTGTCGATGTGGAAGGAGTAGGCATCCTTCATCAGGAACTCGCGGCCACGCATCACGCCGAAACGGGGGCGCACTTCGTCGCGGAACTTGGTCTGGATCTGGTAGAGGTTGAGCGGCAGCTGCTTGTAGCTGTTCACTTCGTAACGAACCAGCGAGGTGATCACCTCTTCGTGGGTCGGGCCCAGCACGAAGGGGCGGTTGTGGCGGTCGGTCAGGCGGCACAGTTCGGGGCCGTAGTCATCCCAGCGGCCTGACTCTTGCCACAGCTCGGCGGGTTGTACCACCGGCATGGAGACTTCGATGGCACCAGCATTGTTCATCTCTTCGCGAACAATGTTCTCGATTTTTTTCAGTACCCGCAGACCGGTTGGCAACCAGGCATACATGCCGGAGGCCAGTTTACGGATCATCCCGGCGCGCAGCATCAGCTGGTGGCTGACAACTTCAGCGTCGGAGGGGGTTTCCTTGAGAGTGGAAAGCAGATATTGGCTGGTACGCATCGCGGTAGACCTTAGCTAAGACGGGCGCTGGGCCCTGGATAAATTCAAGGGCGGAATTTTAACAGGCTGGGCGTTGCGGCCCAAGGGCTAAATTTAACGCAGCCCTGAAAGGTAACAGGGCTCGGCAGATGGCCAGGCGCCACCACCATTACAACACGCAGGCTTTTTATGCCTGCAATTTGGCCGGATCTCCGCTAAACTCTGCCACCTTTTCTTGATGGGCATGGCTGTGCCGCGTCCATCACCCCCCATTTTTGTATTTTTGGAGCCGCTCATGCCGTTAGTGGGACATCAACACCAGATCGAGATCCTGGAACTGACCGACAAAGGAGATGGCAAAGGACGCCTGTTCGATCGCCCCCTGTTTGTCGAAGGTCTGCTGCCCGGTGAGCAGGCGCTGGTGGAGCTGACCGAGGTCAAGCCGAACTATCTGCATGGCAAGGTCACCGAGCTGCTCCAGCCCTCTGCCGATCGGGTTGCCGATTTCTGCCCCAACACCGAGTGCGGTGGTTGTCAGGTGCGCCCGCTGGCCTATCCGGCCCAGCTCAAGCTCAAGCAGGCGCTGGTGCAGAGCGCACTGGAGCAGGTCGGGCTGGGGGAGACCAAGGTCAACCCGATCCTCGGTATGGAGAGCCCGTTCGCCTATCGCAACAAGGCCCAATACGCGGTGCGTGGCTGCGAAGCCGGTGCCGAGATCGGCTTTTATCGCAAGCACTCCCATGACCTGATCACTGCCGATGACTGCGCGGTGCAGGATTCACTGCACGTAGAGCTTAATGCCCGGGTGCGCAACTGGATGCGCGAGCATGACATCGCCGCCTATGACGAAGTGAACCACACCGGCTGCGTGCGCAACCTGATGACCCGTAAGGGCTTCAAGAGCGGCGAGCTGATGGTGGTGCTGGTGACCCTGGGTGACGCGCTGCCGTTCGAAGCCGAGCTGCTGGCTGCCCTGAGCGATCTGCCGATCACCACTCTGGTGCAGAACATCAACGATGAGCGCACCAACCGCATTCTGGGCACCACCAACCGGGTGCTGCTGGGCGAAGGGGTGATCCGCGACAAGATCCACGAACTCGAGTTCGAGATCTCGCCGCTCTCCTTCTTCCAAAACAACCCGACCCAGACCGATGTGCTCTACTCCAGCGCCCTCGAATATGCCGAGCTGACCGGCAATGAGACGGTGTTCGACATCTATTGCGGTATCGGCACCATCTCCCTGTTCCTGGCTGGCAAGGCCGCCAAGGTGGTGGGGATCGAGTCAGTGGAGAGCGCCATCAGCGATGCCCGTCGCAATGCCGCCCTCAACGGCATTGAGCACACCGAATTCCACGTTGGCAAGGCCGAGCAGCTGATGCCCGAGCTGCACGCTCAGGGCGTGACCGCTGATGTGGTGGTGCTGGATCCGCCCCGCAAGGGTTGTGACAAGGCGGTGCTGCAGACCCTGGTGGCTATGGCGCCCCGTCGGCTGGTCTATGTCTCCTGCAACCCGCAGACTCTGGCCCGCGATCTCGCCTGGCTGGTCAAGCAGGGCTTCGTGCTGGACGAGGTCCAGCCGGTCGATATGTTCCCGCACTCTATGCATGTCGAGGCTGTCGCTCGCCTGAGTTTGCCCGCCAAGGCGTGAATCATCACCTGACACTCGCCCATAAAAAACGACGCCAATTGGCGTCGTTTTTTTGTATCTGCAATCCGGGGTAGACCGGTTAGCTGGCGCTCTGGCGCACCTCGCTGGCGATCTGGTCGAGCAGCTGTTGCCAGCCCTGACCCAGTTCGTTCACCAGCGCGTTGTAGCCATCGGCCGGCAGTACCCGCTCCTGACGGAAGGGGGCATCGCGCAGCACGGTGCCATCTTCCGCCAGCAGGCGCCAGCGGCCGCTCAACACGGCGCTGCCGTCATGACGGCCCTGAAAGCGCTCCACCAGAATGGTCAGCACCGGCCCCTTGCGGGCGCCATCCTGCCGTACCACCCAGCCCGGCAGCCGGGTCGAGAGGCCATTGAGGGTGAGCTGGTTGAGCTGATCGTCCAGCGAGCCAGCCCAGCGGTGATACTCGGTGAAGTGCAGCTCTTGCCCTTCCAGTTGATAGACCAGGCTGATCCGGTCGAGCTGACTGGCGAGGCTGATCGGGCGCAGCACCAGCTGGTGCTGCGGTTTGGCCGCTGCGGCGACCTGCTGCGGGCTGTCGGCATCGAGCGAGTAGTAGTGCAGGCTCGGTTGGCTGTTGCTACAACCCGCCAGCAGGCCCAGCAGGGCCAGCGTCAGGATCTGTTTTTTCATTGTTTGCCTCGCTTGGGCTCAGGGTCCGATGGATGCGCGCGATCGAAGATCAGCGAACTGGGCTGCTCGTTGAGGGAGTGCACCAGCGGCTGCAGTTCACGCATCAACTGATTGAGGGTCTGCACCGACTGACGCAGGTCCTGATTGGTCTGTGACTGGGCATCATAGGCCTGCAAGGTCTCCTGCAGCTGCTTGAGGCTCTCGTTAAGCGATGCCGGTAGCTGCTGGGTTGCATCCTTGGCGGTGAGCTTGTTCAGGTTGGCGCTGACCGCACCGATGTTCTTCAGGGTGCCATCCAGAGTGGAGAGTGACCCGTTGACCTTGGCCAAGGTGGTCGCCATATCCATGTCGACAAACTTGTCGAGGATGGTGTTTACCTTGCGCTCAATCTGGTCCAGTCCGCCTTGTACTGTGGGGAAGACCTGATAGCCGGCCAGCTTGGCCTGCTCGAAGCGTGGTGCATCCGGGTAGAAGTTGAGATCGATGATCTTGCCGCCGGTCAGCAGGCTCGAGGTCTTGAGGCTGGCACGCAACCCCTCCTTGAACTGCTTGCCGAACAGGGCGCGCCACTGATCCTTCTCCGCCTTGGCATAGCGGTGGGAGAGGCGTTGCACTTCGATGCGGGCCAGCACCGGGATCTGGCGGCTCTTGAAGATCTGCACGCCCTTGTCCTCGATGAGGTAGGGGGCAGAGATGACGGTACCGACCCGAATGCCACGATACTGCACGGCGGCGCCCGGGTGCAGGCCACCCACGTTGTCATCGAACAGGAAGACGTAGTCGATGAACTGATCCAGACTACCGGCCAGCACGCTCGCCTCATCCTGGAACAGGGTGAAATTTTCCATCTTGGTAACGGGTTCACCGGGCGACCAGCCGGGTGGCAGACCCATGGTGATGCCGCCGTCGAGCAGGCTCTCCAGTGAATCCATCTTCACCTTCATCCCTTCACTGCTCATGGAGACTTCGAAGCCCGGCGTCAGCCAGAAGCGGGAGTTGCTGCTGACCAGAATGTCATAAGGGGCATTGATGAAGATTTGATACTGCATCTCGCTCTTTTCTGGCAGGAACTTCGCTTCTTCCACCTGACCTATGGTGAAGCCCTGATAGTTGATGGGCGAGCCTTCGCTCAGCGCGCGGGTGTCGCGACTGTTGAGGGTGAGGCGCAGTCCCTTGGCATCAAGGGAGGCGAGCGGCGGTTTGTCGAGCATGGCGTACTCGTCCAGTGCCCGCCCTTTCTTGCCGGTGGAGAGTTCGATATAGGCACCGGAGAGCAGGGTGCCGAGGCCGGAGACCCCTTCACGACCCACCCGTGGCTTGACCACCCAGAACTGGCTGTCACCGCGCAGCATGCCTGCCGCAGCATTGCTTAGTCGCCCCCGCAGCACCGCGTGGCTGTAGTCATCGCTCAGTTCGACCGCTTCAATTCGGCCGACATCGACCTCGCGGGAGCGGATCACCGTCTTGCCCGCCACAATGCCTTCGGCAGTGGCGACTGTCAGGGTGAAGCTGGGGCCCTGGGAGTACCAGTGCTGGAACAGCATCCAGAGACCGATGAACAGCGCCAGCAGAGGCACCATCCAGATTGCGGCAGCAGAGCTCATAAAATCAGAGCCCGGTTTCCACCTTTTTTTACGCTCATTCACGTTCGGGGTCTCCTTGTTGTAAATCCCAGATCAAGCGGGCATCGAAACTCATGGCGGCGACCATGGTGATCAATACCACGCCTGCAAATGCAACGGCCGCAGGGCCAGGATAGATAGTCATCAGATTGTCGAGCCGGATCAGGCCAGCGAGGATGGCGACCACGAAGACGTCGATCATTGACCAGCGTCCGACAAATTCAGTCATACGATAAAGTTTGAGCTTGCCTAGCGGCGAGGCGGCATGGCCGCGCTGCACCATATAGCAAAGCCAGAATAGCGCCACTATTTTTACCAGCGGCACCACCACGCTGGCGAAGAAAATGACGGCTGCAATCGGGTAGGAGCCCATGGCCCACAACAGCACCACACCGCCAAGAATGGTGGAGGGACTGTCATCACCGAGAAACACCGTATTCATGATGGGATAGAGGTTGGCGGGTACATAAAGAATGGCGGAGGTAAACAGCAGTGCCCAGGTGCGGTTGAGGCCGCCGGGTTTGCGCGCATGCAGGTGACCGCCGCAGCGGGCGCAGCTATGGCTGCCCACCTCGCTCAGGGCGCCACAGATATGGCAGCCCACCAGGCCCGATGCCAGCGCGCCCGCTTCAGGATCGATTTCGCGCGGCTCGGAGGGGCCGAACAGCCGCTGCCATAGCCACATCCGGTCCAGTGAGGAGATCATCTTGATCAGCAGCAGGGTGTAACCGACGAAAGCCCAGAACGACAGCCCCATCTTGATGTCGGCCATCCCCATCAGCTTGACCAGCGAGATCAGTACCCCCACCAGAAACACATCCACCATCAGCCAGGATTTGATCCGGCAAAGCAGGCGGCCGAGAGAGCGCAAGGCATTACTGTGGAGATCTTTATCGATACGCCACAGCACCAGCATGATGGAGCCCATGTAGACCAGCGGCAAACCGATCAGGGTCACACTGAGCACGGCGCCGAGAAACAGATAGCCCTCATCCACCAGGGTGGTGATGCTCTGCAGAAAGGTCATCTCCTGGCCGATCCCTTTGGCCGAGAAGGACATAAAGGTAAAGGCGTTGGCGAGCACGAACATGATAAGTGCAGCGAAGCCGTAGGCGATGGGGCGCCGCTCCTGCTGTGGCAGGTGACGACTGAGCGTGTGTCCGCAACGGGGACAGCAGCTGGCCTGGCCTACCTCGAGCGGTGTGGCCGGTATCAGCAGATCACACTCTTCGCAGGCAGTGGCATCATGGACATAGGTGGTGTGGTGTTGGTGTGAAACCGGATGCAAGATAAAACCCCAGATAAGGCACGTAATAGAGCCAGAATTGGCAATTATCGCAGTTGTACTGGTCAGCGACCAGCCCCCGGAGGCCGCTATTGCTGGTGGGAGTGAGAATGACTTTGACAAGCCAGTGGCCATTTAGCACAATCAAACGCCACTTTTTTCTGCGGGACAATAACTTATGACAACTGAATCCCCAAGCTACTCCACCATTGAGCAAGCCTTTTCCCTTGGTAACGGGCAAGATTCCGCCCTTAACTGGTTGCGTAAGAATCGCAGTCAGGTTGCCATTTTTCTGGTGAGCGGCATCAAGCTGGAAGGCACCATCAGTGGCTTTGACCAGTACAGCGTGCTGTTGACCGATGCCCATGGTAATCAGCAGCTGGTCTACAAGGCCAAGATCTCCACCATCGCCATGCACTCTGGCCGTCCGCCGGTGAACATCCAGCGCGCCCGCAAGCCTCGTGTCTCCATGGCGCCGCGTCCCCATAGTGCCCCGGGCCGTTATGATGACAATCAGGGCGGTGGTAACAACGAGTAATCGTCTGCCCCGACCTGCCCGTTGACGCGCCCTGCGTCAGCGGCTGACGTAACCGGCTCTCATTTTCAATCCTGTCCCGTATGGGAGCTGGTTCCGCTTATCGCCCCTTGCAGGGCGATATCTGTTTCTGCATCACTCCGTTAGTCCGATCGGCTTGCCCTCTTTGACCATACAGGTCTGCATTCCTGCGGCTTTTCCTGCCTGTACCCCGATGCCGGTATCTTCAAACACCAGACAGCCTGGCGGTGCGACTCCCAACTTGCTGGCGACCAGCAGGAAGGTATCCGGGTTGGGTTTGTGCAACTCCACGTCGTCAGCAGTGACGACGACGGAGAAGTAGCGATCCAGCCCGGTATTGCGTAGCACTGCTTCGGCGTTGACGCGGGGCGAGCCGGTGCCGATCCCCATCGGGATGACACCGTGATAACGCTCGACCAGTGCCTGCATGGCCGGGAAGACTGTGGCCTTGTGCAGGTTGGCGACATAGTGCTCGGTTTTGCAGCGGGTCACGGCGAGTGGATCGAGGGGGATCTGTTGCTCTTGCGCGACCAGCAGGGCGATCTTGCGGCTCGGCATGCCGCCCAGTTCATAGAACCAGTCGGCATCGAAGTGAAAGCCAAACTCGCGGGCGGCATGCTCCCAGGCGGCGAGGTGCAGTGGCATGGAGTCGACCAGGGTGCCATCAAGGTCAAAGACCAGGCCTTGGAATCCGGAAAGGGTCATGGTGCGGAGTCTGTCTTGGAAATAAGGGGGCCCATTTTAGCCAGTGACTCCCCGGCTTGCCATCACCTAACGGGTGAGAAACGCTTGCCCCCACATTTGCGCTTGAAAATAGACGGGGGTGAGCTTGGCAGGAGCGAGTTGGTATTTGGGGGCAAGTTGCTCCAGCAGGGCCCAGTTGCCCTGTTCATAAGTGCTGGCTAGCTGGAACAGGTGAAACAGTGGCCCTTCGTGCAATTCGATGGCCCGCTTCACACTTTTTGGCAAGTGAGCCATCAGCGGCTCCGACAGCATGGAACCGTCGAGCACCAGCCCCACCAGAAAGGCCCAGCTCGCCTCGGCTTTGCCCAGCGCGGTGAGGGCAATCAGCTCACAGAAGCGGGCGCGGGCAATGGCGATCCGGGTGCAGGCCTCCGGCATATGCTGGCTCATTTTGGCCAGACCATTGATCAGCACAAACTTGCGGATCTCCTGCTCCCCTAGATAGGAGAGGGCACGGGATACCGAGGTGATGGGGCTGGCGTGATCAAAACCGGGGGAGTTGACATAGGTGATCAACTGGCCGGGCAAAGAGGTGTCTTGCTCGAGCAAGCGAGCCACTTGGGAAAAAGAGAACTCCTCGTGGCAGATAAGCTGGAGGATCTGCTGCACCAGCACCATGTCGGGTTTGTTTGCTCGCTGGTTAACCAGTTCGGGGCGAGCGAGAAAGCCACCGGCAAAGAAGTCGACCCCGCTCTCTCTGAGGGGGAGAAAGTCAGCCCAGGTTTCGATATTGAGCGCCATCCGCTTGTGTTCGGTGGGTTGGCAGATCCCCTCTTCTCCCATCCAGAACACCAGCATGCGACTGGCACCGAGCCAGCGTGGATCCCGGTTGGCACCGTGTACGGCCAGTCGGCGTCGGCAGTCACGCCACTGTTCCAGCACCGGAAACGAGCTTGGTAGCCGTTCGTTCGACGCTTCAACCAGCGGGATTGCATCCTGATCCAGCAGCAGGGGGCGCTGTTCATCGAGTTGTTCGTGGGTGAACGGCACCAGATATTGACGCCCCTGCGCCAGCAGGCGGCAATGTTGCGCCAGTGAAGGCCATTCGGCCGGTGAGCTGAGCTGATAGTCGATGCCGTAGGCCACCAGAGCCAGGCGACGATTGAAGATGGGGTAACGACGCAACAGCATGGGATCACCGATAGGCCAGAGTGCGTGCCCTCCCTTGTGCTTTGGCGTGGTAGAGCGCCTGGTCAGCTTGCTCGATCAGGGTCTGCCATGCCTCGTGCCGGGAGGGGACCAGATAGCTAAAGCCTATGCTAACGGTAATGAAATCAGCAACCCGCGAGGCGGGGTGAGGCAGTTTTAATTGAGCCAGTTCGCTATGGATCAGTGCCGCCAGCTGCTCTGCTTCACCGGGCTGGGGCGCGCACAGCAGGATGACGAACTCCTCCCCGCCGTAACGGGCGACCAGATTGGTGCAGCGTCGCTCCGCATCCCGTAGTACCTGGGCCACCTGTTGCAGGCAGAGATCCCCTTTGGCGTGGCCGAAGTGGTCGTTGTAGGCCTTGAATTGGTCGACATCGATCATCAGTACCGCCAGCGGGTTCTGGGTGCGCCTTGCCCACTCCCACTCCCGTTGCATGGTGATGTTCCACTGGCGGCGGTTGGCGATGCCGGTGAGGGGATCTTCCAGCGAGAGCAGGGAGAGGCGGTGGTTAGCCTCTTCCAGCGCCCGGTTGGTATTGGCCAGTTGTATGGTGCGTTCGGTGACTCTCGCTTCCAGCTGGTGATTGAGCTGCTCCAACTGATCCTGGGTGCGCTGGCGGATCAACAGTTGTGACAACATGGCGGCGTACTGTTTGAATATCTCGCTCTGATAGGCTTTGAGTGGTCGGTGCCACAATAGATTGTCGGCGGCAATCCAGCCGATGGGGGTAGCGCCATCCCACAGCGACACCATGGCGTTCCAGCCACGTCCCACCTGCTGCTGTTCGTAGTAGAGGGGGGCATCTTCCAGTACCAGTACGTAGTCTTTGCGCTTTAGCGCCTCCTGCACGGTGGGATGCTCCGGGATGGGGCTGATGAACGCATGTTCGTCGACCAGCTCACCCTCTTCACTAGTGCCCCAGGTGCCGTGCATGGTCTTGCCGTCGGGCGCGATCAGGAAGATGGCGACCCGGTCAAACTGCAGCTCCTGCCGCGCCAACAGCACAGCATCCCGCAGCAGCTGGTTTTCGCTGCGGCTACGGGAGAGGGTGATACAGACCATGTGCAGTGCTTGCAGCATGTTGAGGAAGGAGCCTTGCAGCGCTTGGCTCTGCACCAGATCGGTCTGGGTATGCTGACGTTGCACCCGCTCCTGGTCCACCTGACTGGAGAGCAGGTGGTTGCTCAGTTCTGCGGTCAGATAGTGGATAAGGAGCTGGATCCCTTGGTGCTGACGGGAGGAGAGGCGGTCGATGCGGCGGTGGGTCTCCAGATAGATGACCCCTTCCAGCCTCAGGTGCCGTTTGAGGGGAAAGCAGGCGCGTAGCCTGGGCTGAACTGATATGGCGTTTTCGTCTGGATTTGATGGTTGGTGGATCTGCTCGATCACCAGCTGTCCCTTGTCTAGAGCCTGGTCGATGAGGTGGTGGGGCAGGGGTAATTGTGCGAGATGGGCAAGATCCAGGGTGGTCAGCCCCTGATCCAGCTGAAAGCTGTAGAGCTGGGGCTCGGGGGTTTTTAGCCACAGATAGAGGCATTCGGCATCGGTTTTTTCATGAATGGTGGCGAGGCTCACTTCGCACAGTTGGGCGAAGTTGCTGAAGTGTTCCGGATCCCATGCCTGCATACCAATGTCCATATCCTTTGGGTTGTGCCCAAACGAGTATAAACTTCTTTTTTGTTGATTAAAATGTCAGAAAGGAGAGGTGGCGCACATAACGGTTGCTTTCAGCGCTGTTGGTGGAAACATTCACTGCATTTTCTGCCAATCGTGGCGAGAACTGTGCGCTGTGGCGGTGTGTATGGCAGCTTGCAGGGCCGGATGCGGGGCAAAGATGCGGGGCAAAAAAGAGAGCCCGCACGATGGCGGGCTCTCGGGCAGATCGGAGTACTCTGCGCGGCTTATTCTGCCTTGGGGGCTGCATCCGCTGGCGTTTCACTGCTATCGGCCGGTGCGCTTTCGGCAACCGGTGCTTCTGGTGCCGGGCCCGGGACCAGCGCGACCGCCGGTTTGGCGATGAGGGAGCGGGTCTCTTCCACCGCTTCACTCAGCTTGACCTCGATAACCTGACCAAGCTCGTAGATCACCTCGGTCTTGTCGAGATAGACGCGGCCGTTGTCCCAGTTGCACTCCAGCCGATCCTTGTTGTCGAGAATGTGGCGGGCAGGCATGAACACCACGGCACCGTTCTCCTGCAGGCGCAGCTTGAGACCGGCCCGCATCACGTCGATGATCTCGGCGTTGAACAGCTGATCGGTGCCGGCGGCAGCCTTGAGGTAACGGACATAGAGCCAGTCGCCGATATCGCGCTCGACCCTGCGGTGCAGGCGGCGGCATTCGGTCAGGTGCTCGGTCAGCTCTTCGCTTGGGCGCTCACCCGGCGTCTTGCCAGCGATGACCGCTTTGAGCAGGCGATGGTTGACCATGTCGCCGTATTTACGGATCGGTGAGGTCCAGGTGGCGTAAGCATCCAGTCCCAGACCGTAGTGAGCACCCGGCTCGGCGGACATCAGCGCATAACTCTGGAAGCGGCGGATCTTGCCATCCAGCCAGCGGGTGTCGAGGTTGTCGATCCAGCGGCGCAGGGCACAGAAACCGGAGAGGCTGGCGATTTCGTCGCGCTCGAACGGAGCTTCGGCGGTTTGCAGCAGTTCGATGGCGCCATCGAGGGACTCTTCATCGAAACCTGTGTGGACGTTGAAGATACCGTAACCGACGCTCTTGCCCAGCACACGACCGGCGCAGATGTTGGCCGCGATCATCGACTCTTCGATCATCCGGTTGGCGATGCGGCGTGGCTCAACGTGGATGGCCAGTACTTCACCATTCTCGCCCAGCTCGAAGTCATAGTCGGGACGATCCGGGAACACCAGCGCGTGCTCGGTGCGCCACGCGATACGCGCCTCGGTCATGGCTTTCATCAGCGGCAGCTGAGCCATTACGCCAGCGTCGATGGTCAGTTCTGTGCCATGCTCGGCCCAGTCGGAGACCTCGTCATAGTTGAGACGGGCATGGGAGACGATGCGGGCAGCGAAGAATTCGGTATCTTCCAGCAGCAGGCCATCTTCGGCTATCAGCAGGCGGGCGCAGAGTGTATTGCGCTCCTCGCCCTCTTTCAGGGAGCAGAGCTCGTCGGAGAGGGTACGCGGGATCATCGGTACGTTGCGGCCCGGCATATAGACGGTGAAGGCGCGCTTGGCGGCTTCTTTGTCCAGCTCGCTACCTTCAGCTACATAGGCAGTCGGGTCGGCGATAGCGACCAGCAGCTCCCAGCCGTTGTCGAGTTTACGGATCGACAAGGCGTCATCCATATCCTTGGTCTTGGCGCCGTCGATAGTGAAGAAAGGCACATCGGTCAGGTCGGTGCGGGGCAGCTCCTGCTCTTCGATCACCTTCCACTCGGGCAGATCTGCTGGTTCAATTTGAGCCAGATTGTGGCGCGCCAGCACCACCCACCAGGGCACGTTGTGATCTTCTTCGGCGGAAATTTTCTCAATGATTTCGGCCGAAAAGTTGCCGTCACTCAGGGCATGACGCTTGAGGGTGGCAACCACCCAGTCCCCTTCCTTGAACTCTTTCTCATCCAGGCCCTTCTTGGCGCGGGCCTTGATAGCATCCTTGATCAGCGGGTGATCAGCGACCACGTTGAGGCGGTCACGGAACAGCTTGACCCGGGCCACAAAACGGGTGACCGACTGCTCCAGCAGGGTATCCGGCTCAGCTACTTCCTTGTCTTTTTCAGTGCGGATCAGGGCGCTCACCCGGTCTCCGTGCATCACCTTTTTCATGTAGGGAGGCGGGACGAAATAGCTGGTTTTCTCATCGACCTCCAGAAAGCCGAAGCCCCGATCCGAGGCGCGGATCACACCCTCTTTTTTGGGGATGTTTTCGCGGATTTGTTGCTTGAGCTGGGCCAGCAGCGGATTGTCTTGGAACATAAGTGAGGAACCTGAAGTGGATAACCTGGGTGGAGACCTGATGAAGGATCGCCCAGCACTATACGTTTTTAGCCCTCCAAAGCCAAGGCGAATGGCCTGTTCAGCGTGGTTTCAACTGTGAACGGGCGTGGTCGATCAAGCCAAGTGACAACTGCTTGTGAATGCCTTTTTCCAGCACCCAGCGGTGCCAGTAGAGCCGTTCCGTCAGAACATGGTCGGGACTGAGGTTGACCAGCGAACCGGCGGCCAGCTGGCCTCTGATCTGCAATTCGGGGATCAGGCAGTAGGCCAGTCCCTGCTCGGCCATGGCGACGAAGGCTTCCGACGAATGGACGGTATGGCAGGGATAACCGCCTGGCGCCAGCCCGAAGTGTTCACGCATAAAGCTGATATGCATATCGTCGCGCTGATCGAATGCCACCGCCGGTGCCTTGGCCAGCGCCTCACGGGTCAGGCCGTGAGGGAAGTGGCGAGCCACAAAGGCGGGGCTGGCGGTGAGCAGGTAGTGCATCTCGCCCAGCTCGTCGACACAGCAACCGGCTAAGGGGTGGGCATGCAGGCTGACTGCGCCGAAGGCTTGCCCTTCCCGCACTTTGTCGAGGGTGCGATTTTCGTCATCGACCAGCAGGTTCAGTTCGATAGGGTGCTGCTCCAGCAGCGGAGCGATGGCGGGCAAAAACCAGGTAGCCAGGCTGTCGGCGTTGACGGCGATGCTGATCCGGATCGGCCCCTGCGGCTCGACAGGGGCCAGCTCGCCAGCCAGTTCGAGCTCCAGCTGATGCACCTGACGGTAGTGGGCCAGCAGTTTCTGGCCGAGCGGCGTGGCCTGCAATGGCTGGCTGCGAATGAGCAGCGGCTCGGCAAACTGCTGCTCCAGCTGTTTGATCCGCTGGGAGATGGCCGACTGGGTGATATGCAGTGACCTAGCTGCGCGATCGAAGTTTTGCTCCTGCAGCACTGCATCCAGCGCCCGCAGCAGTTTGTAGTCCAACTCTTTCATCGTCTCTTCTCCCGTTGCATCAGGGCCGACTCTACGTCAGTCGGCAGGGGACAACAATGGGCGGTGGAATGGGCGTTGCGCTGCGATTTTTGACAGTAGTAGTCAGGCCATTGAGGGGGGATACTGCCAAATGCCGCAGGGGGTAGCCCTGCGGGATCATAGCGATATGTTTATCCCGGGTCGGTTCTCCCGGGATTTTTTATAGCTGGGCCGCCAACTCGTGCGAGCGATAGCGAGCAGTTTGATAGTGCCCGATGAGCGGCTGCGAGACCGCCTGGGCAAATCGCTCATCAAGATAAAAGCGCAGACCTACCCCTTTGACTGCGCCCAACCCCACCGCTTGACGATGGCCAAGACGAGCCATTGGTATGCCGAGGCGACGGAAAATGCGCTCAGCGGGCAGGCTGGCTACGCCAACCAGCTCTTTGATTCCGTTGGCTGTAGCAAAGGCATAGACTTCGCGAAGGAGTACGCAGGTCAGCTCGCTAACACCATTGGTCATGCGCGGAGCGCGGGCCGCATCGATAGCCAGACGGGTGAGTTCCCAGACATCGGCAGTGCGTGGTGCGCTTTCACCGGCAAGGGCGGTGGGAAAGATGGTGGGCAGCATATAGGCGCTGGCACAACTGAGCAGACGAATGCAGGCGCAGACCCCTTGTTCATCTTCGATCAGTACCCAGTGGGTGTCTGGCGTGTCAAAGCTGTCGCGTTCCAAACCGTGATAAGACTCGACATCCCAGCCTAGCCGGTCAGAAAAGACGCGATTTCGAAATTGATAGAGTTCGTTCTCTACGGCGTTTCGTGGATGATCTCTCAATTTTCCTTTGAAAACCAACATTATGAACTCTCTCTCTGCCTGTTCGCCGTTATAATCAGAAGCTTGGCCAGGGGGGCTAGCATATGAAACAAGAGCAACTGTTTGAGTATCTGGAACATTTCACTTCGGTGACGGATGGTGACCGTCTTGCCGGATTGATTGGTCGTTTCACGGTCGATATGGGTTATGACTATTACGGCTTTACCCTGATCATTCCGATGTCGATGCAAAGACCCAAAGTGGTGCTGTTTAATCAGTGTCCTGTCTCCTGGGTACAGACCTATACCGATAACAACATGCTGGCGTGCGACCCTGTGATTCAGCTGGCACGCAAGCAGACGCTGCCTATCTACTGGAATCGCCTCGATGAGCGGGCCAGTTTTCTGCAGGAGGGGACCATGGACGTGATGGGTCTGGCAGCCGAGTTCGGGCTGCGCAACGGCATCTCCTTCCCCCTGCACGGTGCCGCCGGGGAGACCGGTATCCTCTCTTTCATCACCTCCGAGCGGGCTTCGAGCGATCTGTTGCTGGAGTCCTCGCCGATCCTCTCCTGGATGGCCAACTACATCTTCGAGGCGGCAATCCGGGTTGTGCGCCTGAGGGATTCGGATCAACATGCCGCCCTGACGGATCGCGAGACCGAATGCCTGTTCTGGGCCAGTGAGGGGAAAACATCGGGGGAGATCGCCTGCATTTTGGGGATCACCGAACGCACGGTGAATTACCACCTCAATCAGGTCACTCGCAAAACCGGCTCAATGAATCGTTATCAGGCCATTGCCAAGGGGATTAGCAGTGGCATTTTGCTGCCGAATCTTGAGCATGTAGTGGTCACCAACTTCCCCAAGCTGATGCAATAGAACCTGCTGATTTTCGGGGCTGAGGGGCTGACTCTCAATTGTCAGATCCTGCTATTGACTATTGGTTTCGGATGGGGCTTCGCACCGCTGGAATGAGTCCGGAACATTAGCAAAATGAATCAATCAGTAAATCAATGAATTTCTAAGAAGGAACTGCCATCGCTATAGTGCCGCTCATTCATCACTTCGGACGGTACTCTCCATGATGCTCGCAACGACACTGCAAGGCTTTACCATCGGTCTTGCCATGATCATCCCCATCGGTGCCCAGAATGCCTTTGTGCTGAGCAGGGGCATCCATCGCAATCACCATCTGCTGACTGCCACGCTCTGCAGCTTCTGCGATCTCACCCTGATTGCCATTGGCGTATTTGGCGGGGCCAATGTGCTGGCTGCCAGCCCCATCGGCATGGCACTGCTCACCTGGGGCGGCGTGCTGTTTCTCGGCTGGTTTGGTGGCCGATCCCTGCTCAGTGCCTGGCGTGGTAAGGGGGAGGGGCTTGCCGACTCTACCCAGCGGATGGGGGCCAAGAGCGTGCTGGCGATGACGCTGGGGGTCACGCTGCTCAATCCCCACGTCTATCTCGATACCCTGATGCTGCTCGGCTCCCTTGGCAGTCAGGTGAGCGAGTCCCTGCGTCCGGCCTTTGCCGCAGGCGCCATGCTGGCCTCGCTGGTGTGGTTCTACTCACTGGCGCTGGGGGCGGCGGCGCTGGCACCCTGGTTGGCTCGGGGTAGGGTGCAGCGGGGGATTGATCTGCTGGTGGGCATCATCATGTTGACGCTGGCGCTGCAGCTCGCCACCGGTGGTTGATGGGGGCGTTGGATATTTTTGCTGCTCGGCGTCATAAAAATTAATCACGACGCCTGTTTTTGGCATATTCCTCTGCTAAATTGCCCACCCTTGTGGCTCGCCAGATACCAATCAGGAAAACTCAGTGAATAGAACCATGAAACTGGGCGTCATCGCCTCCATCGTGCTGCTGTCTGCCTGTGGTGCAGAGAAGCAGGAACAGCCCGGTGCCGTTTCGCTGCGCTTGATCCAGACCTCCGATATCCACTCCAATGTGCTGGGTTATGACTACTACCAGAACAAGGAGGATCGCAAATTCGGTCTCTCCCGCACCGCACTGCTGATCCGCGCCGCCCGTGCCGAGAACCCCAACAACCTGCTGCTCGACAATGGTGACCTGATCCAGGGCTCGCCGCTGGCGGACTACATTTTCGAGCAATCGGGTTCAGGCTATCTCGACAAGCAGGCCCATCCGGCCATCAAGGCGCTGAATGAACTGGGTTATGACGTGGGCAACCTCGGCAATCACGAGTTCAACTACGGTCTCGACTATCTGGGCAAGATCATCAAGGGGGCCAACTTCCCCTACGTCAACGCCAATGTGTTCGATGCCGGTTCGTTCAAGCGCGATGGCAACGGCAAGATCGACTGGAGCGGCAACCAATTTACCCCCTATCTGCTGCTGGATCGTCAGGTGAAGGATGACAAGGGGCAGCCGCAGATCGTCAAGGTGGGCATTCTGGGGCTGACTCCGCCGCAGGTGTTGCAGTGGGACAAGCGTCATCTGGAAGGCAAGGTAGTGGTGGCCGACATGGTCGAAACCGCCAACCACTATATACCCGAGCTGCGCGCCAAGGGGGCCGATGTGGTGGTGGTGGTCGCCCACACGGGGATCAATGCCGGCAGTTACGAAGCCATGATGGAAAACGCGGCCTGGCATCTGGCCAAAGTGGAGGGGATCGATGCCTTGATGCTGGGTCATGCCCACAAGAACTTCCCCGGCGACTTCCCGGATCTGCCGCTGGTGGATAACCAGGCGGGCACCTTGAACGGGATTCCCACCGTGATGCCGGGCTTCTGGGGCAATCATCTGGGGATCATCGATCTCAAGCTGGAGCAGGTTGATGGCAAGTGGCAGGTGAAGCAGAGCCAATCAGCCTTGCGCCAGATTGACTCCAGCGAAGGGAGCAAGGTGGACGAAAAAGTGGTGGCCCTGGTCAAGGCGGATCACGACGCGACCAACCAGTGGCTGGATCGCCCGCTCGGCAAGATCACCTCCTCCATCCACAGCTTCTTTGCACTGGTGCAGGATGACCCCTCGGTGCAGCTGGTGAGCGATGCCCAGCGCCAGCATGCCGAGCAGTTGCAAAAGGATGGCCTGCTCAAGGAGTCCTATCCAATCCTCTCTGCTGCTGCCCCGTTCCGCGGTGGCCGCAACGGCATTACTGACTTCACCTATGTGACGGCGGGGGATATCTCCCTGCGCAACGTCTCCGACCTCTACATCTATCCCAACACCCTGCAGGTGGTCGAGGTGAACGGTGCCACCGTCAAGGAGTGGCTGGAGATGAGCGCCGGTCAGTTCAACTGGGTTGATCCGGCCAAGGGCGAGGTGCAGTGGCTGGTGAACGAGAAGTTCCCCACCTACAACTTCGATGTGATCGACGGGGTCAATTACGAGGTGGATATCACCCAACCTGCCCGTTACAACAAGGAGGGGGAGAAGGTGAGCGACGGTCAGCGGATCAGCAACCTGACCTTCAACGGCAAGCCCATCGATCCGGCCCAGAAGTTCTATGTGGTGACCAACAACTATCGCGGTAGCGGTGGTGGCCACTTCCCGGGCGTGGATGGCAGCAGTGTGGTGCATGAAGATCCCTTCGAGACGCGTGAAGTCGTGGCTCAGTATCTGAAGTCACACTCTGCCAGCAATCCGCAAGGGTTCAGCCCAGCTGCAGACAACAACTGGCATATGAAGGCGCTGCCTGCCGGAGTGGATGTTCGTCTCTACTCATCACCCCGTGAAGAGGCCAAGGCGCTGGCGGGCGAGGATCTGGCCTATCAGTCCACCCTGCCGATGGATGACGAGAAGCACCCGGGCTACGCCATCTACCGTTTGGTTCGCCAGTAACTCGCCGATGGCCGGGCGGTTTGCCCGGCCCGCAGAAAAGCAAATGCCAGTCCGTTAACGCGGACTGGCATTTTTTTGCGCCGGGCTCGGCGGGGGCTGGCTACACCCGGAACTGGGAGAGCAGACGTTGTTGCAGCAGGCTGGCCTGATGGAGGGAGGAGGCGAGTTGCAGGCACTCCTGTGCCTCCTGTTCGCCGGTTCTGGCCTGCAGGCTGATCCCCGAAACCTTGTCGGAGGAGTGACTCAGGGTGTGTGACAGCTGACCGGTCGCAACGGCCACCTGTTGCACCATGTCGGCCAGCTGGTCGATGGCGCCTTCCACCTTGAACAGGATCTGCTTGGTGTTCTCGGAGTCCTGCATGCCGGACTCTACCGTCTTGAGGTTGCGCTGCATCATCAGGTAGGCGGTCTCGGTCTGCTGCTGGATACTGCTGATCACCTGGCTGATCTCGGCGCTGGAGGTGGCGGTGCGATTGGCCAGGGTGCGCACCTCGTCCGCGACCACCGCAAAGCCACGGCCCATCTCCCCCGCGCGGGCCGCTTCGATGGCCGCATTGAGGGCCAGCAGGTTGGTCTGCTCCGAGATACCGCTGATGGTGGAGATGATCTGGCCAATCTGGCCCGCCTGCTCCTTGAGGGAGTTGATGGCGATGGCGCACTCGCTCACCTCCTGCACCACCCGCTGCATGCCCGCGCTGGCAGAGGCGACGTATTGGCTGCTTTCGGTGGTCAGCTGGCGCACTTCGTTGGCATTGCGGGCCGCCATGCTGCAGTTGTCCGAAATGGTGGTGGCCACCTGCACCATCTGTTCACTGTCATGGTGCAGGGACAGCGCATGTTCGGCGGTCTGGCGGCTGCTTTGGCTGATCGCTTCCACCCGGTTGACCGAGGTATGGACGTGTTCACTGATGTGCTGGTTGTTGTCCATGGTAGAGCTGATCATCTTCTGCAATTTCTCGATGAAGCGATCCACGCTGTTGGCCAGCGAACCTATCTCGTCATCCCGCTGCAGGTTGATGCGGGCGTTGAGATCCCCCTCGCCGGCGGCGATATCCTGCATCCGTTTGTCCACTTGCAGCAGCGGGGTCACCAGCTTGCGGGTCAACCAGAGACCGCAGAGGGTCACCATGATCAGGCTCAGCAGCAGGCCACCCAGCAGCAGGGTACGGGTTTGGCTGATGATGCCGTTGAGCTGGGCGACCTGATCCTCGACGGTGGCATCGCCGCTCTCCTCGATGGCAACCAGCTGTTGTCGCAGCTCATCGGCACTGGCCTCATAGATGGCTTGCTGCGCCTGATAGCTGCCGAGCGCCTCGATCCACTGCCCCATCAGTTGCTGATGTTGGGCCAACAGGGCGCGATACTGTGTCGCCAGCGTCTTGCCGGCAAACTCCCCGGTGCCCTCGATATCGAACAGCCCGGTGCCGAGCATGCTGTCGATCGCTTCATGGTAGAAATCGGTCGCCTCTTTCAGCTCGGCCTTGATCGCCTCCGTTACCCCCTGTCTGCGCATCTTCTCCAGCGCATAGAGCTGGCGCAAAAAGCCGATGTTGGACTCCATGCCGCCATCGGCCGCTTCCCAGCGGGTGGAGAGGCCGCTGTTCCAGCTGATGCTCTGGTCGGGGGATTGGGTCAGCGCTTCTACCGCGCCATCACCGATCACCTCCAGCTGGGTCGAGAGACGGGCCATCAGGTCGGCGTTGTGATGCAGCGCCTGATCCACCTCGGTATAGGCGTGATAGAGCGCCAGCAGCTTCTCTTGCTGCTGTTGATAGGCCTGCTTGTGCTGATCCATGGTGGCAAGGGCTGCGCCATCAATGAGCTGCCCCTGGCTGACCCGGGCCAGCGCATCATCGGTCGCCGCCTTGGCGGCATCGAGTTCGGCGCGATTGAGCTGCGTGCCGTTTTGCATCTTCTGGATGTGGAGTTGCTGATTGCCCAGCTCTATGGAGCCCTCCATGGCGCCGTCGGCGGTCTGCCAGGCAGCCCCCAGTACATAGGAGAGCAGATTGGCCAGCCGCTGGCTGCCATACCAGCCCACGACCCCCATGCCCAGCGTGCAGCTGAGCAAGATGGCAAGACCCAGATTGGAGGTGGTAACAATTTTCATGTGATGGCCTTCCTTGGTATCGACATTGGCACCAGTTTCGGTTCCGAACGGGTTTAGTGTAGCGGTTTATCCCCCGGCCATAACCCGGTGCTGTGTTGGAACATCCCGTGCTCTGGCTGCACGCAATCAAGCATGGTGGCAAATTGGATAAAAAGCCGCTCTGACCACGCGGGTGTCGCAGCCCTATGCTGGATACTTATCCAGTTATTCTTTATGCTATGAGCCAATTTACGAATAGCTGTGTTGGTGAGGAGAGAGCCGTGATTGGTCGCTTGAGAGGCATTGTCATTGAAAAACAGCCCCCCGAGGTTTTGCTGGAAGTGGGCGGGGTAGGCTATGAGGTGCAGATGCCGATGAGCTGTTTCTATGACTTGCCGGAAATCGGCAAAGAGGCGGCTATCCACACCCATTTTGTGGTGCGAGAAGATGCCCAGTTGCTCTATGGTTTCAATCACAAGCAGGAACGGGCGCTGTTTCGCGAGTTGATCAAGACCAATGGAGTCGGTCCCAAGTTGGCGCTGGCCATTCTCTCCGGCATGACTGCCAGCCAGTTCGTCATCTGCGTCGAACGGGAAGAGATAAGCTCGCTGGTCAAGTTACCGGGAGTCGGCAAGAAAACCGCCGAGCGGCTGGTGGTAGAGATGAAGGATCGCCTCAAGGGGTGGGTTAGCCACGATCTCTTCTCGCCAGCCATGGTGGCCCTGCCTGCCGGGACATCCGAGTTGCGTGCGCCAGACGCCGCAGATGAGGCGGTCAGCGCACTGATTTCGCTCGGTTACAAACCGCAGCAGGCGAGTCAAATCGTCAGCAAGATCGCCGTCGATGGGATGTCGGTAGAAGAGATCATCCGTGAATCCCTGCGTAGCTTGTGAGGTAGTTGATGATTGAAGCAGACCGCCTCATTTCGGCAAGCGCCGAGCGCGAGGATGAGATTATCGATCGGGCGATTCGTCCCAAGAAGCTGGCTGACTATACCGGTCAGGATACTGTCTGTGCGCAGATGGAGATCTTTATCGAAGCGGCCAGGCAACGGGGCGAGGCACTTGACCACCTGCTGATTTTTGGCCCGCCGGGGCTGGGCAAAACCACCCTTGCCAACATCGTTGCCAACGAGATGGGGGTCAATATCAAGACCACCTCAGGCCCGGTGCTGGAAAAAGCAGGGGATCTGGCGGCGCTGCTCACCAACCTTGAACCGAACGATGTGCTGTTTATCGATGAGATCCACCGTCTCAGTCCGGTGGTAGAGGAAGTGCTCTATCCCGCGATGGAGGATTACCAGCTCGACATCATGATCGGAGAGGGCCCCGCCGCCCGCTCCATCAAGCTGGATCTGCCGCCGTTCACCCTGATCGGCGCCACTACCCGGGCCGGCTCTCTTACCAGTCCGCTGCGGGATCGTTTTGGTATCGTCCAGCGGCTGGAGTTCTACAACGTCAAGGATCTGACCGATATCGTCTCGCGCAGTGCCCGTTGTCTGGGGCTTGAGATGACCGAGGATGGTGCTATCGAGATCGCGCGTCGCGCCCGCGGCACGCCGCGAATTGCTAACCGCCTGTTAAGGCGGGTGCGTGATTTTGCCCAGGTGAAATCCGATGGCCGGATCGATGGCCCCATCGCGGCCCGCGCCATGGACATGCTGGACGTCGATAACGAAGGATTTGACTTCATGGACCGCAAGCTATTGTTGGCTGTGATAGACAAGTTTATGGGCGGCCCGGTAGGCCTTGATAATCTGGCTGCGGCGATCGGAGAGGTGAAAGACACTATCGAAGATGTGCTGGAGCCTTATCTGATCCAGCAGGGGTATCTGCAACGTACACCCAGAGGACGGATAGCGACCACACGAGCTTATGCGCATTTCGGTCTTCAGCGACCAGATGATAAGTAAAAACAGTCGTTTGAATGTGAAACCGCCGTCAGAGGCGGTTTTTTATTCTCATTTTTCATCAACAATAAAAAAGCCCACGGCAGATGCGGTGGGCAAAGACAATTCAGGGTGGATGTTCACAGACAGTGAGTGCGTCTGGACACAGACCGGAAAATAAACAGGTGAGCCGTCGCGAGCTCTTAGAGTCGGTTCATTTGATAGAGCTGAACAAAGGAAAGCTTGTAGTAACGGATGGTTTTAGCAACAAACTTTTTCATCTTCGATTCCAATAAACGGGTTCAGATAGATAGTCGAATACGTACCGTGAACCCCGATTAACCGGCCTGTATCCAAGGGTATGCCCTCACTGCGAGGCGCATTGTAGGAGTTAGATTCGACCCGGGCAAACAAGAAAAATTGCAATCTTCAAATTAGTTTATCTAATGTCTAGGTTGGTGAAATTGGTTCGCATGAGTATGCATTCTTTGCAGTTTTAAATTGAGTTTTCGAATCAGATTGCCTGACCCGGATAACATGGAAAAAGGAGCCTTATCCACGCTTTTCAAATTAAACGGGGTGGTGGGATGTTAAATTCTTAAATTGATTTAAATCAATGTTTTACGCTTTGTCATGTTTTGTGATCTGGCTCGCGTCAATAATCGTGAAATAGATTAAAAATGCCTTTCAAAGCCATGTATGGCGGGCCCTTTTACATTGATTTCAATCAAATAAAGGTGATATAAAACCACCGTCATCATGGGCGAGAATCAATTCAAGCTTATTGTTTTGAAAATGTTAAACATTAGTTTCTTTTGTTCTCATGTATTGCCTTGTTGTTAATATTGGTCGTTATTGAAGGGGCTTTGTTGTGGTGTCTCACAACGGGATTTGTTCGATAACCACCAGCGGAAGCTTTGTTCTTAAAACTTAAAATAGCCGTGCCAATAATCGGTGAGGAAACATCATGATTGCTGAGCATGTGGTAGACCTATCGCGGTTTCAATTCGCTGCGACGGCTCTTTATCACTTTTTGTTTGTACCCCTGACGCTGGGAATGGCCTTCCTTCTGGCGATCATGGAATCTGTCTATGTGATGACCAACAACACTATCTACCGGGACATGACCAAGTTCTGGGGTAAGTTGTTTGGTATCAACTTCGCCTTGGGGGTAACCACAGGCCTGGCCATGGAGTTCCAGTTCGGGACGAACTGGGCGTATTACTCCCATTATGTCGGCGATATCTTCGGGGCCCCGTTGGCTATCGAAGGGCTGATGGCCTTCTTCCTGGAGTCCACCTTCGTCGGTATGTTCTTCTTTGGTTGGGATCGTCTGAGCAAGCATCAGCATCTGGCGGCCACCTGGTTGATGGCGCTGGGTACCAACCTCTCCGCCCTCTGGATCCTGGTTGCTAACGGCTGGATGCAAAACCCGGTCGGTGCCGAGTTCAACTTCGAATCCATGCGGATGGAGATGATGAGCTTCGCGGACGTGGTGTTTAACCCGGTGGCGCAGGTCAAGTTTGTCCACACTGTCGCGGCGGGTTACACCTGCGGTGCCATGTTTGTACTGGGCATCTCCTCCTACTACCTGCTGAAAGGCCGTGATGTGGCGTTTGCCCGTCGCTCCTTCGCCATTGCTGCTGCGTTTGGTATGGCTTCTATCGTGTCAGTGCTGATCCTCGGTGACGAATCCGGTTACGAGACCGGTGAAGTACAGAAGGTGAAACTGGCTGCTATCGAAGCTGAGTGGGAAACTGAACCCGCTCCGGCCGCGTTTACCCTGTTCGGTATTCCGAATCAGGAAGAGATGCGCACCGACTACGCCATCAAGATCCCCTATGCGCTGGGCATTATCGCGACCCGTTCACTGGACGGTCAGGTAACCGGTCTGAAGGATCTGAAGAGCGAGCACGAACTGCGCGTGCGCAACGGTATGACCGCTTACGATCTGCTGACTCAGCTGCAAGCCGGTGACAAGTCTGACGACACCCGCGCCCGCTTTGATGAAGTGAAGCAGGATCTGGGCTACGGTCTGCTGCTCAAGCGCTACACCAGCAATGTGACCGATGCCACTGACGAGCAGATCAAGGCCGCCGTGGATGACTCCATCCCGCAGGTACTGCCGCTGTTCTTTGCCTTCCGCATCATGGTGGCTACCGGCATGTTGATGCTGGTGCTGATTGGCCTGGCCTTCTGGGACAGTGCGCGCCATCGTATCGGTGAGCGCAAGTGGTTGCTCAAAGGGCTGTTGTGGGGTATCCCGCTGCCGTGGATCGCCATCGAAGCGGGTTGGTTCGTGGCCGAGTATGGCCGTCAACCCTGGACTATCGCGGAAGTGTTGCCGACCTCGCTGTCAGTGTCCAACTTGCCTGCTGCTGAAATCTGGTTCTCTCTGATCGGTATCTGCCTGTTCTATACCGTGCTGTTGGTTATCGAGATGTATCTGATGTTCAAGTATGCCCGTCTCGGCCCAAGCAGCCTGAAGACTGGCAAATATCACTTTGAACAGATCAAGGCATAAGGGGAGTGACCATGTTTGATTATGAAACGCTACGTGTCATTTGGTGGGTTCTGGTCGGCGTATTGCTGATCGGCTTTGCCATCACTGACGGCTTCGACATGGGGGTAGGCACACTGCTCCCGTTTGTCGGCAAAAAAGATGTCGAGCGCCGGGTGATGCTTAACACCATGGGCCCCCATTGGGAGGGCAACCAGGTATGGCTGGTCACCGCCGGTGGTGCCCTGTTTGCTGCCTGGCCAATGGTGTACGCCGCGACATTTTCCGGTTTCTATATCGCGATGATCCTGACTCTGATGGCGCTGTTTTTGCGTCCGGTTGGATTCAAGTATCGTTCTCTGCGTGCAGATGCCAAATGGCGTAGTAACTGGGACTGGGCACTGTTTGCTGGCAGCACGGTTCCCCCCATCGTGTTTGGTGTGGCGTTTGGTAACCTGCTGCAAGGCGTACCGTTCGAGTTCAATCAGTTCATGATGTTGACCTATCACGGCAACTTCTTTGGCCTGCTTAACCCGTTCGGCATTCTGGCTGGTCTGGTTAGTCTGTTCATGCTGGTGACCCAGGGCGCGACCTGGCTGATGATGAAGACTGACGGTGAGGTGCTGGCGCGTTCCCGTACCGCAGCGACGATCTGCGCTCTGGTCACTCTGGTGCTGTTTGCTGCCGCCGGTTGGTGGGTAAGTGGCATGGATGGTTATGTCATCGTCAAGGCTGCCGCCCACGATGCTGTCTCCAACCCGATGAACAAGGAAGTGGTGGTGCAGGCCGGTGCCTGGATGAACAACTACAGCCTCTATCCCTGGATGATTGCTGCGCCTGTGCTGGGTCTGGCCATGAGCCTGCTGACCGCGCTGTTTGCCAGAATGAACATCGGCTGGCTGGCCTTTACCAGCTCCTCGCTGGCGATTACTGGTGTGATCCTCACTGCCGGTTTCTCCATGTTCCCATTCTTGATGCCCTCAAGCCTTGAGCCGTCACTGAGTCTGACCATGTGGGATGCTACCGCCTCTTTCAACACCTTGAAGGTGATGACGGTGGCCGCAGCGATCTTCGTACCGATTGTGCTGGCTTATACCATCTGGACTTACATCAAGATGTTTGGCCGGGTGACCAGCAAGCATATTGAAGACAACCAACAATCGCTCTACTAAGAAGGAGACCTGATATGTGGTATTTCACCTGGATCCTGGGTCTGCTGCTGGCCTGCGCATTTGGCATCATCAATGCGCTGTGGCTGGAACACACCGAGAACATGGATCGCCAGATCGATGACAATAAATGATCGACTCGCCAGGCTGGCAGCTCCACTGGAGCGCCAGCCATGGCAGGGGTTGATGTTACTCGCGGCGGCCTTGTTGGCCGTCGCTATTTTACAGGCCCCCAACCTGATCGCTGCCAATACCAGTGAACATGGCTATTGGCTGGCTCCCTTGCTGATGTGGGCTGTCTGTTGTGGCCTGCTCAACGGGCTTGGCTTTCATCTGAAAAGTCTGCCCGGGCGGGTGCTATTCAACCCCTGGCTTGCCTGGCCCAGTTTGTTGTATGGCCTCTGGCTGACACATTCATATTTCCTTTCATAAAAAACGGGGGGAGGCAGGATTTCCCTGCTTCCCCCTGCTTCTTTCCTATTCAGCCCTGCGCTATGATAGCCCCCCATCTGACTGTCGAATGGATCACAGATTGTTATGGGGGAAGTCTTTGAGTTTCCGGTACGTGTCTACTACGAGGACACCGATGCCGGGGGCATCGTCTACAACGCCAATTATCTCAAGTTTATGGAACGTGCTCGCACCGAGTTTCTTCGTGCCAAAGGGGTCGAACAGGACCTCTTGCTGCAGGAGGGACACGCGTTTGTGGTGAGTCGAACCGAGATCGATTTCCGCTCGGCGGCCCGTTTTAATGAACTACTGAATGTAATAACGCAAGTGATTGAAGTGAAACGCGCATCCCTGCGTTTTTCACAGCAGATCCTGGCGGCTGATGGGCGACTGGTCACTCAGGCCATGGTACAGATAGCCTGTGTCAGTCATCCGCAAATGAAACCCGTTGCAATACCTGAAAAAATCAAGGGAGTGCTGTTAAGTGCACGCTGAAATTTCGTTTATTGGCCTGTTTTGGCAAGCCAGTCTGTTGGTAAAGCTGGTCATGATGACCCTGATGAGTATGTCAATTGTCTCATGGGCATTGATCATCCAGCGTTCCAAAGTGATCAAGGCCGCCCATCTTGCCTCGGAGCAGTTTGAAGACAGATTCTGGTCTGGTGTCGATCTCAATCGCCTCTATCAGGAGTCCTCTTCCCGCCGTGATGATATTGAAGGCATGGAAGATATTTTCTACTCCGGCTTCAAGGAGTATGCCCGCTTGCTCAAGGCTGGTGCCCGGGGTCAGGATGCGGTGATGGACGGTACTTATCGTGCCATGCGCGTCTCTCTCTCCCGTGCGGTGGATGAGCTGGAATCCAACCTGCCGGTATTGGCGACCATTGGTTCAATCAGCCCCTACATCGGCCTGTTTGGTACCGTCTGGGGGATCATGAACGCCTTTATCGCCCTGGGTCAGGTCCAGCAAGCCACCCTGCAAATGGTGGCCCCCGGTATCGCAGAAGCATTGATCGCCACCGCCATGGGTCTGTTCGCCGCTATTCCTGCAGTTATTTTCTATAACCGCTTTACCAACAAGGTAGAAAAGCTGGAGAACGCCTACGCCAACTTTATGGACGAGTTCACCACCATTTTGAACCGCCAAATTGCACAGCAGCAGCAGGGTGATCAGTAATGCAAACCTATCAGCGGATCCGGCGCAAGAAGGTGTGCGAGATCAACGTGGTTCCTTATATCGACGTCATGCTGGTGCTGCTCATCATCTTTATGGCGGTCACGCCAGTGATCACCCAGGGGGTCAAGGTTGACTTGCCACAGGCAGAGTCCGAGCAGTTGCCGGAAGATGCCAAACCGCCCTTCATTGTTAGCGTGAACACCGAAGGTGAATACGTCATCAAGGCTGGTGAAGCAGACGACGAGCCGGTACCGGCAGGAACGCCCGAGGCAATGCAGCAATACATCACTGAAAAAGCCATGGGCTATCTGGCGATCAATCAGAATGCCCCTGTAGTGGTCGCCGGTGACAAGGCGGTGCGCTACGAAGAGGTGATCCTGTTGATGGTGGCGCTCAAGAATGCCGGCGTGCCTCAGGTTGGCCTGATGACAGATCCGGTGAACTAACGGAGATGGATGTGAAGCGTGGTATTTCCGGTTATCTCATCGCATCGCTGCTGCTGCATCTGATCATTGGCATCATTTTGCTGGTTGGGGTCGATTTCAGTAAACCGAAGCGGCCCGAATCGAAGGGCCAGATAGTCAATGCCGTCATGCTCGATGAAAACTTTCTTAACGAGCAGGCCAAGCAGATCCAGCAGCAAAAGTCTCAGCCCAAGCCCCAGAAGGTAGAGAAAGAGAAGGATAAGGAAGACACGGATCTCGCCAAACGTGAGCTGGCCCAGAAACAGGAGCAGCTGCGCATCGCCGAGACCAAACGCAAGCAAGCCGAAGAGGCGACTCGCAAGGCCGAAGCCGAGAAGCAGAAGAAAGTCGCTGAGCAGAAGCAAGCGGAAGAGAAGACCCAGAAAGCCGAGGAAGCGCGCAAGCTGGAAGAGCAGAAAACCAAGAAGGCGGAAGCCGAGCGCAAAGCAGCCGAAGCCGAGAGCAAGGCGCTGGCGCTGAAGAAGAAAAAGGAACAAGAGAAGAAAGAGGCTGAAGAGAAAGCCAAGGCGGCAGAGGCCAAGGCCAAAAAAGCCGAGGCTGACAAGCAGGCCAAGGCCGACGCCGAGAAGAAAGCCAAGGCGGAAGCTGAGAAAAAAGCCAAAGCTGATGCCGAGAAAAAGGCCAAGGCTGAGGCTGACAAGAAGGCAAAAGCTGACGCAGAGAAGAAAGCCAAGGCGGAGGCCGACAAGCAGGCCAAAATCGCGGCAGAGCGCAAGCGTAAAGCGGCCGAACAAGCCAAGCTGCAAAAAGAGATGGAAGATATGATGCAGCAGCAACTGTCCGCTGAGGCCAATGCCCGCAGCCAGGCAGCATCTGCTGCCTCGCAGGGTGAGGTTGACAAGTATGCGGCTCTCATCAAGGCCACCGTTGAGCGGTATATGATTTTGGATCCCACCATGCGGGGCAAAACCTGTACTATCGGCGTACGTCTTGCGAGCACTGGCTTTGTCATATCGGTAGATAACGGCCAGGGTGACCCGGCGGTCTGTCGTTCCGGTAAGGCGGCTGTCCTGAAAGCCAATCAACTGCCTGTGCCCAAGGATCCTGCGGCATTTGAGATATTGAAGGAATTTAATCTCAAGTTAGAACCGAATATCTAAGCGTGATAAAACGGGGTTGTTTACAGTGGTTGGCAGCATCTCGCTGAGAAAGGAATTTAACCTCTCATTTTTATTGGAACCGAGTATTTAAGCCATGATCAGAAAAGTATTTTTTGCTTTGGTTGGCTGTTTGTTGCTGGGCCAGAGCGCCCAGGCGGCCCTGGACATCGTCATCACCGGCGGTATTGATAGCGCACGTCCCATCGCGGTTGCGCCCTTCAAATGGGAAGGTAATGGACAACTGCCGCAGGATATTGCGGAAGTGGTCTCCAACGACCTGATGCGCAGTGGCAAATTCAAGCCGCTGGCCCGTGGCCAGATGCCACAGACCCCGAGCAGCAGTGGCGAGATCAACTTCGCGCCATGGGCTTCCCAAGGGGTTGAAGCCGTGGTGGTCGGTTCCATCTCTGCAGTAGGTGACGGCACGTACAAGATCAACTTTGAGCTGGTCGATGTGCTGAAAGGCCAACTGGCCAAGGCACAAGGTGGCGAAAGTAACGGCTACATCCTGGATAGCCGCATGGCGACTATTCCGGGCGCCCAGATGCGCCAGTTTGCCCACCGCATCTCCGATATCGTCTATGAGCGTTTGACCGGTGAGCGTGGTGCCTTCCTGACCCGTTTGGCTTACGTTTCTGTGCAGCAGGGAACCCAGTTCCCCTATCAGCTGCGGATCTCCGACTACGACGGCTACAACGAGAAGACCCTGCTGCGCTCCCGCGAGCCGCTGATGTCGCCTTCCTGGTCGCCGGATGGTAGCAAGCTGGCTTATGTCAGCTTTGAGAACCAGAAGTCCGAAATCTATGTGCAGGATATCTACAACCAGCAGCGCAGTCTGATCACCAGTTTCCGTGGTATCAACGGGGCGCCGGAGTGGTCGCCAGATGGTCGTCGTCTGGCTATCGTTCTCTCCAAAGATGGTTCGCCGAACCTCTATGTGGTTGATGTCGCTAGCAAGCAACTGACCCGGGTTACAACCAGCCGTGTGATCGACACCGAACCCTCCTGGTTGCCGGACGGGCAAAATTTGTTGTTCACCTCTGAACGTGGTGGCAAACCCCAGATTTATAGCGTAAATTTGGCGACTGGTATGACTCGCCGGATGACTTGGGAAGGTGAATCCAACCAGGGTGCATCCATTACTCCTGATGGCAAAATCATGGTGATGGTGACCCGTGTTCAGGGGCAATACCGTATTGCCCGTCAGGACATGGAAAATAATGCCCAGTTGGTCCTGACTCAGAGCGCGCTTGACGAGTCCCCAAGTGTGGCTCCCAATGGCAGCATGATCATTTATGCCACCATCTATCAGGGTCGTAAGAGTTTGGCATTGGTATCGACTGATGGTCGCTTCAAGGCTGTGCTTCCGACCAGTAGCGGTGAAATACGTGCACCAGCTTGGTCGCCCTTCTTGAATTGATAAAAATCCAATTGTTTTTTGTTTTGTTATAAAGGTTTAAGGAAAAAGCATGCAACTCAATAAACTGCTCAAGGGTTTGGCCATCGCACTGCCACTGTTCACCCTGGCCGCTTGTAGCTCCTCTTCTGATTCTGACGCTGCTGGCGCCGAGTCAGGTATGACCGACGGCATGGGCGGTGTACAAACCGGCGGCGCAAACGGTATGTTGTCCCCGGAAGAGCAGATGCGTCAGAAGTTCGAAGCGCTGCAACGCGATAACGTCATCTACTTCCCGTTTGACGGCTACGACATTCAGGGTCAGTACGCTGATCTGCTGGATGCCCACGCCAGCTACCTGCGCGAGCGTCCAAGCGTCAAGGTGCTGATCGAAGGTCACGCCGACGAGCGCGGTACCCCTGAGTACAACATCGCCCTGGGCGAGCGTCGTGCCAAGGCTGTTGCCAAGTATCTGCAAACCCTGGGTGTGCAGGCTGAGCAGCTCTCTATCGTCAGCTATGGCGAAGAGAAGCCGCTGGATATGACCCACACCGAGGATGCCTTTGCCAAAAACCGCCGTGCGGTTCTGGTTTACTAAGGTTTGATCCGAATGAATTTTGTGTATAAGCAAGCGGCCATTTCGATGGCCGTTTTATTTGTTGTCGCGGCCCATGCTGCGGCGCCGGTCAGCGATTTGAGTGGTGGCAACAGTGCTGCTGTCTATGGCAGTAATGCTGGCGCCATTGTGCCCACCGGGAGCCTGGACGATCGGGTTGCCCTGCTGGAGCGCACCCTCAACGCTCGTCTGCGGCTGCAGGCTGAATTGCAGCAACAGGTCGACTCCCTGCAAGGGGAGGTCTCCGAGCTGCGTGGTCAGCTGGAGCAGCAGACCTACCAGATGGAACAGTCGCAAGAGCGTCAGCGTCAGCTCTATCAGGAGCTCGACAAGGTTGCGACCAGTCAGCAGGCTGCCCCCGCAGCAACTGCCCCGGCAACCCCCGCCACACCGGCAGCTACAGCCAATTACTCAACCAATCAGGATGAGAATCAGGCCTATGATGCGGCGGTCAATATGGTGCTCAAAGAGAAAAACTACGACAAGGCCATTCCGGCTTTTCAGGGTTTTATCAAGCAGTACCCCGATTCGGGTTATGTGCCCAATGCGCACTACTGGCTCGGCCAGTTGTTGTTCAACAAAGGTGACCGAACTGCAGCTGCGGCCCAGTTCTCGACCGTGGCTAACAAATACAGCAAGTCTCCCAAGCGTGCCGATGCGTTGTTGAAGCTGGGTATGCTGGCGCAGCTTGATGGCAAGAAGGCAGAAGCAAAATCCTTCTATGAGCAGGTGATCAAGGGCTATCCCAACACCTCGCCGGCCCAGCTGGCCAAACAGAGTCTGGCCAAGCTGTAACATTGCCGTATGTCACTGTTTTCGTAACGGTACTGTAAAAACGGCCTGCAGGTGTACGCGCAGTGAGCAAACGGATTTAAATTACGAATTTTCTGTTGCACCGTGAGTTTAAATCCGTATTATAGGCCGCCGTCAGGGCCGAAGCAGTAATGCAGTCGGAACTGGTCGTGGTGAGGGTCGTTAGCTCAGTCGGTAGAGCAGTTGACTTTTAATCAATTGGTCGCTGGTTCGAATCCAGCACGACCCACCATTTTCTCCATTCGGTGGAGACAGAATTCCCAGGTCGTTTAGCTCAGCTGGGAGAGCACCTCCCTTACAAGGAGGGGGTCACTGGTTCGATCCCAGTAACGACCACCATATTTGTAGTAAAAAGCGTAAGTAAAATGATTTAGATGGGTCGTTAGCTCAGTCGGTAGAGCAGTTGACTTTTAATCAATTGGTCGCTGGTTCGAATCCAGCACGACCCACCATCATTTCAGAATCCCAGGTCGTTTAGCTCAGCTGGGAGAGCACCTCCCTTACAAGGAGGGGGTCACTGGTTCGATCCCAGTAACGACCACCAGTTTGTAAAAAAATGATTTAGATGGGTCGTTAGCTCAGTCGGTAGAGCAGTTGACTTTTAATCAATTGGTCGCAGGTTCGAATCCCGCACGACCCACCATCATTTCAAGAATCCCAGGTCGTTTAGCTCAGCTGGGAGAGCACCTCCCTTACAAGGAGGGGGTCACTGGTTCGATCCCAGTAACGACCACCATATTTGTAGTAAAAAGTTTAAAAAATGATTTAGATGGGTCGTTAGCTCAGTCGGTAGAGCAGTTGACTTTTAATCAATTGGTCGCAGGTTCGAATCCCGCACGACCCACCATCATTTCAAGAATCCCAGGTCGTTTAGCTCAGCTGGGAGAGCACCTCCCTTACAAGGAGGGGGTCACTGGTTCGATCCCAGTAACGACCACCATATTTGTAGTAAAAAGTTTAAAAAATGATTTAGATGGGTCGTTAGCTCAGTCGGTAGAGCAGTTGACTTTTAATCAATTGGTCGCAGGTTCGAATCCCGCACGACCCACCATCATTTCAAGAATCCCAGGTCGTTTAGCTCAGCTGGGAGAGCACCTCCCTTACAAGGAGGGGGTCACTGGTTCGATCCCAGTAACGACCACCATATTTGTAGTAAAAAGCGTAAGAAAAAGCTGAAATCTGTAGCAATGTTTCAGAGAAAAATCCCCACTCAGATGGGGATTTTTTTTGCCTGAAATTCAGTCCCCAAGCATATCCCGCTGTTGCCATGACGAGCTGATCTCCACCTATCATCGTGCCACACTACCACACTGCCACACTGCCACACTGCCACACTGCCACACAGCACCTCTTCTATTCTGCTCTTCCCTAGTTTCCCTACCTTACCCGACGACCGCCCATTGCAGTCCTATCCATCGTTATGTTTCCCATTCGGACGCCAGCAATAAAAAGGGCAGGCCAAGGCCTGCCCGCAAGGGTGCGCAAGGCGTTACATGATCCCGCGGATCAGGATCCCGCTGATCAGCAGCGGCGCCACCACCCGCCAGCACCAGAGCAGCGCGAGGCGCAGGATAGGGGGCAGGCCCGCAGGCAATATGGCGTCACCCAGCCGCCAGCCCAGCAGCAGGGTCAGCACCAGGCCGAACAGCGGCATCATGAGGTTGGAGGTGAGGTAGTCGAGCAGCTCGAAGATGGTCTTGCCAAACAGGGTCAGCTCGCTCCATGGGCCGAACGACAGGCTCACCGGAATGCCGGACGCCATGATGAGCAGGGTCAGTACCCGACAGGCGCCACGGCGCGACCAGCCCCACTCCTCGGTGGTGAAGCGCACCAGATGCTCCAGCATGGAGATGGAGGAGGAGAGGGCGGCGACCAGCAGTAGCAGGAAGAAGACCACCCCCAGCCCCTGGCCGAACGGCAGATGGCTGAACACGGCGGGCATGGTCATAAAGGTGAGACCGGGACCCGCTGTGGGATCGATGCCGGTGGAGGCCAGCGCCGGGAAGATCATCAAGCCCGCCAGCACCGAGATGATGCTCGCCAGGGTGACCACCCAGACCCCGGAGCGCAGCACACCTTCGCTATTGGGCAGGTAGGCGCCATAGGTGGTGTGTACACCCAGCCCGATGGAGAGGGAGAAGAAGGCCAGCCCCAGCGCATCCAGCACGCTCTGGCCGGTCAGCATGGAGAAGTCCGGCAGCAGCAGTTGGCGCACGCCTGCCATGGCACCGGGCATGGAGAGGCCGACCCCCACCAATAACAGCATCATGATGAACAGTGCCGGCATCATCCAGCGCAGCGCTCGCTCCACCCCTTTTTGTATTCCCCCTTGCACAAACCACCAGGTCAGCCCGGCAAAGACCAGATGCGTGAGGATCGGCCACAAGGGATCGCTGACGTAACCGTTGAACAGGGTGGTCAGGGCGCTGCCCTCGCTCAGGTTGAGCTTGCCTGCCATCGCCAGTGCGGCATAGCCCACGGTCCAGCCACCGACCACGCTGTAGAAGCTGTAGATAAAGAAGCCACAGAGGATCCCCATATATCCCATCCAGCGCCAGTTTGGCCCCACCAGCTGGTGAAAGGCGCCCAGTACCCCGCGCTGACTGCGGCTACCGAGCAATGTCTCCCCCACCAACACGGCGACGCCGAGGGTGAAGCTGAACAGCAGAAACACCAGCAGGAAGGCGCCACCGCCATTGGTGGCGGTCACATAGGGAAACTTCCAGATGGCACCAAGGCCGATCGCGGTGCCTGCTGCGGCCAATACATGACCAAGACGGGAAGACCACTGAACCTGGCTCATACAACCTCCGGGTAACACAACATCGAAGCAATACTCCTGAGTAGCAATAAACGACAGACCATAAAAAAGGCCGCCCGAGGCGACCTTTGCAATGAACATTCAGAAAACTGTGCGTGCAAGGTCACCTCTCTTGCGAGCTAAAAAATCGACCAAACAGCACGAGGATGGCAGACATGAGGTGACAACCTGACTAATGAATGAGGAAACAGCCTAAACCATGGAAAGAATAATTGACACATAAAATAAAAAATTTTTTATGTGGGCAGCTATCACCACACTGTCTGTACGTACCACTCAATGGGGGAGCACCTCGCCGGGCGCATCTTTTCTACCTTGTGACTATTTACTGGGCGATACTCGACGTAGCTTCTTCTGGAACTTGTGGCCGCCACATGGCGTTGACGGGAACAACTATGAGACAGGATGTCATATGAGATGGGTGGTTCTGCTCTGGTGGCTGATCAGCCTGAGTGTGTCGGCGCAACCCGGATTAACCCTGCTGAGTCACGATTTACCCCCCTTTACCGAATACCGCGACGGCAAGCTCGACGGATTTGCTATTCGCTTGATTGATGAGGTGCAGGAGGAGCTTGGCACCCGCTATCCGGTGCGGATTTACCCGCTCAAGCGGGCATTGGCGATGGCGCGGGTTGAGCCCGGCTATGGGCTGTTCGTGGTACAGCGACTCCCGGAGCGGGAGTCCCATTTCAAATGGGTTGGCCCGCTCTTTATCAATCGGGTCTTTATCTATCAGGCGCCCGGGAGCAGTGCTGGGCAATGCGGATGATGTGCGGCTGACCCATGAGGGCTATACCAATCTGGTGCGCTACAAGACGGTTGGGGAGGCGATAGAGCGGCTGATGCTGGGCAAAATAGATGCTTTTCCGATGGCGGAAATGGTGATGGAGGCCACCCTCGACAAGATGGGGTTACCCCGAAGCAGCGTCGCCAGCATTGGCGTACTGCTCCATCAGGCCGGTCTCTATATCGTCTTCTCCAAGGGGACGGACGATGCCGAGATCATCCGCTGGCAGCATGCCCTGGATGCCGTCAGAGCCGCCCAGGGGCGGGCCGATGGGCCCACCCGTGAAGAGTAACCGTCACACCAGACCGCGCACCAGGATCCCGCCAATCAACAATGGGGCCAACCAGCGCCAGCAATTCATGATCAGATGATGCCAGTGGGCCGAGAGTCCTTCTGGCAACGCTTTGCGCCCCAGTTTCCAGCCCAGCAACAACGTCACCATCAGGCCGAACAGCGGCATCATCAGGTTGGAAGTGACAAAATCCAGCAGCTCGAAAATGGTTTTGCCAAACAGGGTGGCGTGTTGCAGCGGGCCAAACGACAGACTGACCGGAATACCGTTGAGCATCACCACCGCCGTGATGGCGCTGCAGGCCGTGCGGCGTGACCAGCCCCAGGTCTCGCACAGGAAGCACTGCAGGTGCTCCAGCAGGGAGATGGCCGAAGAGAGCGCAGCAAAGACCAGCAGGGCGAAGAACACCACCTCCAGGCCCTGACCAAAGGGCAGCAGCTGGAATACCGCCGGCATGGTCATAAAGGTGAGGCCGGGCCCGGCAGCCGGATCAATGCCGGTGGAGGCCAGTACCGGGAAAATCATCAGACCCGCCAGCACCGCCACCATGCTGGCCAGTAGCACCACCCAGAGGCTGGAGCGACCAACCCCTTCACTGGTCGGCAGATAGGCGCCGTAGGTGGTGTGAATGCCAAGACCGATGGAGAGGGAGAAGAAGGCCAGCCCCATGGCATCGAGCACGCCGGACATCCCCAGCTTGCTGAAATCGGGCATCAGGAAGTGGCGGACCCCCTCCATCGCATTGGGCAGGGTGAGGCCAAAGGCGACCAGCATCAGCATCATCAGGAACAGGGCAGGCATCATCCAGCGCAAGGTGCGCTCCACCCCTTTCTGGATCCCGCCTTGGACCACCATCCAGGTCAGTGCGGCAAACAGCAAGTGGGTGAGAATGGGCCAGAAATCACCGCTGACATAATCATTGAAACGTGCAGTAAGGACGGTGGCATCACCCTGATTGAGCTGGCCCGAGATAGCCATGCCGGTGTAGCCCAGGGTCCAGCCTCCCACCACGCTGTAGAAGCTGAAGATCATCAGGGTGCAGACCAGACCCATGACGCCGACCCAGCGCCACTGTTTGCCAAGCAACTCGGAGAAGGCGCCGACGACCCCGCGACGGCTGATGCTGCCGAGCAGAGTCTCCCCCATCAGCACCGCAACCCCCAGCGTGAAGCTGAACAACAGGAAGACCAGCAGGAAGGCGCCGCCGCCGTTAACGGCAGTGACGTAGGGGAATTTCCAGATTGCGCCGATACCGACTGCGGAACCGGCTGCGGCGAGGATGTAGCCGAGTCGGGATGACCATTGGGACTGCTTCATAAGAACTCCAATCGAGTGCCCCCTTTGGCATGGCAGGGGCAGAATGGCGCTCATGTTACGGGGGGCGCGGCGCAATCACTACGACGGTTATCAGACATAAATGCAATTTATTGGCACGATTCTCTAATTTAATTCTGTTTTTCGCCTAATCCTGCCACCAAATAAAAACCGGAGCGATATTGCTCCGGTTTGGTCTCTGACGAGTGCTCGTCTGCTGACTAGATCACTCCCAGCTCCCGCAGCCGTTCCATCAGGTAGCTGTGGGCGGTATGGCGCTCGGAGAGCACCACATCCGGCCGCGGATGGAGGAACAGCGGCAGCGAGATGCGCGACTTAGCGGCACTGCCCCCGGTCGGGTTGATGACGCGGTGGGTGGTGGAGGGGTAGTAGCCGCGAGAGGCCTCCTGCAGCATGTCACCGATGTTGATGATCAGGGTGCCAAAGTCGCACGGCACGTCCATCCACTCGCCATCAGAGCCCTTCACCTGCAAGCCTGGCTCGTTGGCGGCGGGCAGAATGGTGAGCAGGTTGATATCTTCGTGGGCGGCAGCGCGGATGGCGCCCGGCTCCTCGCTGCCATCGAACGGCGGGTAGTGCAGCACCCGCAGCAGGGTCTTCTGGCTCTCTTCGATCATCGAGGAGAGGGGGCAGCTGTAGTGAGCGGCGATGTCGCTCGGGGTGTACTGCTCGACCCAGCCCAGCAGCTCGGCGGCCAGGCCGTTGGCGAGGCGGTAGTACTCCATCGCCTGCTCTTTCAGCTCTTCCGGCATCTGGCCCCAGGGGTATAGGTGGAAGTACTCCTTGATGTCTTTCTGGCTATGGCCTTTGGCCACCTCGGACACCGACGGTGGGAAGTAGCCATCCTGAGTCTCGCGATTGAACAGGAAATCCTGCTTCTGCTCGCTCATGAAGAAGCGATACCAGTTGTCGTAGATGGACTGCACCAGCTCTTTCGGAATGGGGTGGTTGGTCAGCACGCCAAAGCCGGTGGTTCGCAGGGATTCGGTGAAGCGTTGGGCCGCATCGGGTGAGCGGTAATCGACGGTCAGAACTTTCATTGTTTTTGTTGCGCGCCAGTTAAAAGATGGCGCAGTTTACCTTTCACCTGATAACAAGGAAAGCGGGTTGGCCGCCCGGTCCGGCACGGCGGCCAATAGTGACAAATACATCAAAAAAATGGCCCCAAGCCGCGCGGGCGCGCATCCCTTGTTCTGGCCTTTTATCCTCTCTAGAATGCTGGTCACTATCTTGTCCGGAGTCTGTTCATGTCCCCCAAAATCCTGTTGCTGACCCTGCCGGTATTGCTGGCGGGATGCAGTGCCCTGTCAGAAGATGAGTGCCGCACCATGAGCTGGTACAACCTGGGTTATCAGGATGGATCCCAGGGTAAAACCCGTCTGGCGACCCGCGACTACGTTTCGTCTTGCAGCGAGTTTGGCCTCCGAGTGGACGAAGCCGAGTGGAAACGGGGCTATGACAAGGGGCTGGAGCTTTACTGCATTCCCGAGCTGGCCTACAGCAAGGGCAAGGAGGGGCAGGCCTATCTGGGGGTATGTCCCAACGATGCCAGCTTCCTCAAGCAGTATCAGCGCGGCTACGAAGAGTACAAGCTGGCAGCCCGCCTGCGGGAGATCAGTGATGAGCTGGAGCGTACCGAGCGGGATATCGATACGCTTGAACGCAGCATCCGCAACGAAACCAACACGGAACAGCGCGACTACTACCGCGCCAAGCGCGATCGTTCCATTCGCCACTACGAATCCCTGCGGCGGGAATACAACCGCCTGCGCTATCCGGATCGGGTGATCCAGTTTTCCTTCGGCGGTTAATCCCTCTCTTCATGGCCAGCCAGCGTGCTGGCCATGTTGCATCTTGTCTGATCAGGGCAGTACCCAGCGCTGCAACGCCAGTGCGATGCCATCCTCGTTGTGGTCGGCCGTGACCTGATGGGCATGGCGCTGGATCTGCGGGGCCGCATTGCCCATGGCGATCGCCAGCCCCACCTGTTCGAACATGCTGATGTCGTTGTTGTTGTCACCAAACGCCACCACCTGCTCCATCGCAATTCCTTCGCTGGCCGCCCACTGGGCCAGCCGGTTGCCCTTGCTGCAACCGGGCTGCACCAGCTCCACCGCATAGGGGGCCGCCCAGTCGCGGGTAAAGGGCATCTGCTCGACCACCTCGCCCATAAAGGTGTGCAGGCGTGCCGGATCCTGATTGAACAGCTCCAGCTTCCAGACCGGGTTATCGAGCCAGCCTGCCAGATCCTCGACCGGATGGAGGGCGATCTTGAGGTGGTCCGGCTGATGGGCTGCCCAGTGGCGGATGCGGGTGACATGCTCCTCGCAACCGATGTAGCCGATCCCGTCGCTCAGGTGAAACAGTGCCCCCATCTGCTGCGCTTCGACCGCGGTCAGCAGCTCGGTGAGCGGAGCGACCGCCAGCGGGTCGCCGCTGAGGATCCGGTTTTGCGCCGGATCATAGAGATAGGCACCGTTGCTACAGATGAGGGGGGTATCGAGGGCCAGCTCGTGGTGGAAGGGACGCGCCGTCATGTAGTGGCGTCCTGTGACCAGCAGCACCTTGATGCCGTGGGCGCGGGCCTGCGCCAGTGCCGCCCTGGTTGCCGACGAGATCTGGTGATCCCGGGTCAGCAGGGTGCCATCCATATCCAGCGCGATGGCCTTGTACTCACTCATAGCTCCTCCTGAGGGGCGAACGGTGCGAGGTGGAATCGGGGTTGAAGCCTGTGCAATGAGCAGCAGTCATCCATGTCGCCCTGATAGTCATCGACAGAGGGGATTAAAGTCCCAAAACTATCAATAGCATGCAAGCATTCTGCATCATGGTGCTGTGAGGTTGTGATCTGGCGCGGAGTTATGGCGAGTGCCTGGCAACCGCCAAAAACAACAAAGCAGGCGCCGGGATGCCTGCTTTGTTGCCTTCGGGGAGGGGGTTCTCTCGTTCCAGCCCGTCGTTGCCCGATAAGGTGAGACGGCTGATGGGGCTCTTGACCCGGTAAGGTCCTTCACCGCAGAGACCCGGTCAGGTATCTGCTTTGCCACCGGAAGATGTAACCATAGTATCCCTACCTCTGCGGTGAGTGGTTGCAAAGTAACCACTAATTTCGGTTGTTTTTGCAATAGTTCACCCTTAATCTAGGAAAAGTGGATTAGTCATTGCAACGAGGAAGGGTAAATGCTGAAACTTGATCGCATAGACAGACATATTCTCGAGCTGATGCAGGAGAATGGCCGCATCAGCAATCTGGAACTGGCCGAGCTGGTAGGGCTCTCGCCGTCCCCCTGCTCCCGCCGGGTCAAGGCGCTGGAGGATGCCGGTCTCATCGACACCCACGTTACCCTGCTCAACGCCCGCCAGCTTGGCCTCACCCTCACTGCTTACATTCACATCTCCATGGACAGACACACGCCGGAGCGGTTCGAAAGTTTCGATCGCGCCATCAAGGAGCTGCCCGAAGTGCTGGAGTGTGATCTCATCACCGGCAATGATGCCGACTACCAGCTCAAGGTGGTGGTACGCGACATGGAGCACTACCAGCACTTTCTGCTCGACAAGCTGACCCATATTTCGGGGGTGACCGGGGTGCGCTCCAGTTTTGTGCTGCGCCGTATCAAGCACAAGACCGCGCTGCCGCTCAACCATCTGGGTTGAGTCACTACGCGGGATGGCGGCTGGTCTGGTGCGTGATTGCGTAAGACCGCCGCCACCGAACCCGTCGGGTTGAGTCGTGCGCAAATAGCGCAAATAGAAAGAGGAGGCCAGTGGCCTCCTCTTTCTATTTGCTATATGTCGCGGTAACAGCGAGCCGTGGCAGATATGTTCAGACACTTACCTGGCTGATGTCTGCCACTTGCAGCAGCCAGCCAGCCTGCTCTTGCTGCGGTTCACCACTGACCCGCAGCCGCTCGCCGGTCGGCACCCACTGCCCTTCGGGCAGAGAGACCAGCAGGCTCTCGCTGCCGTTATCGAACAACCAGCGATCTTTACCTCGCGCTTCAATCAGATAACCTTCCATCTCCACTCTGGACTCGGCTTGCCAGGATGGCGCAACGGAATCACGGCTCTCGATGAAATCCCCCTGAACACCAAAACTGGCTAGCCCCCACAGAATGGAGAGCCCGACCAATGATGTCTGCATCTTGTCTCTCCTCTTTTTGGAACTGTAGGACCAGTATGGGAACAGAAAACTGAGCGCACCATGAATAAGGTGGCAAAGTGTTGGCGAGATCGCGAAAAAAACCAGCCAGCTCGAAGCTGATGTCATTTTATGGCGCATGGATCACACTTTTTGGCACGATTCTCCGCCGTTGGTTGAGTCCATAGCGTATTCACCTGTTGCACTAGGGATAGCCCACCCAGATTCGGGCAGCAGGGGTTGCATGCCAGTCACGGGCCGCTTGTTGTCGTTGTGTAGCCGGCCTAAGGTAGGTCGCTTTGATACCACTGTTGAGGAGCTTGTCTGATGTCCACTCTCTATCCCCGTGTCGGGGTCGGCGTTATTTTAACCAACGGGCAGGGGCTGGTGCTGCTTGGCAAACGCAAGGGGAGCCACGCCCCCTACTGGTCAATTCCTGGTGGCCATCTTGAACTGGGAGAAAGCTTCGAGTCGGCGGCGATCCGCGAGGTGGCCGAGGAGACGGGGCTTGAGATCCACGGGCCCGAGGTGGTGGCGGTGACCAACAATCTGGAGACCTGGCGCGAGAGCGGGCTGCACTATATCTCGGTCACTCTGCTGGCGCAGACCGATGGCGAGCCGCAACTGCTGGAGCCGGAAAAGTGCGAAGGCTGGATCTGGTGCGATCCGCAGGATCTTCCTCAGCCCCATTTCGATGCCAGTCGCCAATCGATCGCCTGCTGGCTGGCGGGACGCTGCTACTTGTCGAGTGATTTGCCAACGGTGTCGGCCGAATCAGCCGAATTGTCATAAAACGATCATTGGGCTGTCATATTATCCCCACTGGATATGTGATGAAGGGATGGGAGTGAGGTAATGGGACCGGTTTTTCTCCAGTTTTTGTGGCTCGGCTGTATCAGTTTTGGTGGCCCAGCCGCCCATATCGGCTACTTTCAGCGCACATTTGTCCAGCGGCTCGGCTGGCTGAGCCAGGCTGAGTTTGCCCGTCTGCTGGCGCTGTGCCAACTGCTGCCAGGGCCTGCCTCCAGCCAGCTCGGCTTTGCCATCGGGCGTCATCGCGCCGGTCTGAGCGGGGCGCTGGCGGCCTTTATCGGCTTCACGCTTCCCTCTTTCCTGCTGTTACTGGCTGCCGCGATCGGTATCGGCCAGTTGGGAGCCAATCTGTGGCTTGATGCGGCCCTGCACGGCCTCAAGCTGTTGGCGCTGATCGTGGTGGCCGATGCGGTGCTCACCATGAGCCGCCAATTCTGCGCCACACCACTGACGCAAGGGATCATGGTGGCGACCGCCGCGGCACTCTGGTGGCTGCCCGGCCTGTTGACCCAGTTGCTGGTGCTGGCGGGGGCCGCGCTGATCTGCGCTCGCTTGCTGGGTGGGGAGGGCGCGACGCACGCTGCCGTCGGGCAGCCAGGTCAGGCCATGGCTCGTCAGCCCCACTGGCCAACCCTGCTGCTGTTTGCTGCACTTTTGGTCGGGCTGCCGTTGTTCGGTGGCCCGATTGGCCAGCTGGTTGCCGACTTTTATCGGGCGGGAAGTCTGGTGTTTGGCGGTGGCCATGTGGTGTTGCCCCTGCTGCAGGAGAGTGTGGGCCATGGCATCAGCCAGCAGCAGTTTCTGACCGGCTACAGTCTGGCGCAGCTGGTGCCGGGCCCGATGTTTACCCTTGCTACTTATCTTGGTGCCCAGCTGTTACCGGCCACGCCGCTGATGGGCGCTTTGCTGGCGACCCTGGCGCTCTTTCTACCCGGCTTTCTGCTGCTGTGGGCCATGGGCCCCTGTTGGCAGCAGTGGCTGACCCAGCCCCGTCTGGCGGGAGCCGTCACTGGCATCAACGCCGCCGTTGTTGGCTTGCTGCTGGCGGCCCTTTATCAGCCGGTGTGGCAGAGCGCTGTGCTGGCGCCGACCGATCTGGCGTTGGCCTCCATCGGTTTCTATCTGTTGCGAGTGGTGAAATTGCCGGTGTTGGCACTGGCTGGTTTATTGGTGGGGGCAGCCATCTTGCTGGCGTGAGCGCCGGGGAAACCGGATAAAAAATGGCGCCTCCGTAATGGAGGCGCCGTTTTTATTGCGATGGGTCAGCCGTTCAGGCTTCGGGATCGAAATCCAGACTCAGGCTGTTGACGCAGTAGCGCTGGCCTGTCTCGGTTGGCCCGTCGGGGAAGACGTGACCGAGGTGGGAGCCGCACTGGCGGCAGGTGATCTCCACCCGCTTCATGCCGTGGCTGCTGTCTTCGATGTAGTTCACCGTCCCCTCGATGGCCTTGTCGAACGAGGGCCAGCCGCAGCCGGAATCAAACTTGGCATCCGAGTGAAACAGCACGCTCTTGCAACAGACGCAGAGGTAGTCACCGCTCTTGCGATTGTGGAGCAGAGCGCCGCTGTAGGGACGTTCGGTGCCCTTTTCCCAGCAAACGTGAAACTGCTCGGTACTCAGTTTGCTGCGCCACTGCTCCGGATTGTTACTGCTCATACCGACTCCTTGCCTTTCATAACGGCGTCCAGCATAGCGGCTCCGTAAAGCTGACTCCAGCATGCCTGTTATGCTTTGTCCGCATCTGTGATCGCTGTGGCAGGCTGGTCCGCACTGGATACAGGGATGAGTGCTGGCAGTGGTGGCTGGGCATCCACCGCCGTGCTGGCCAGCGCAACCCGCTCCAGCAGCTTGAGAGAGTGGGCGCGACCGACCGCCACCTGACGCTTGATGTCATCAGGCAGGAATGGCAGGCCATCGTTGGTCGCCGTGTCGATGGTCTGGATCCACTCCAGCCCTTCCCCCGGTGGCGGCAGGCGGAACTGGATATCGTAATCGCTGGCGTTGAACAGCACGTACCAGCGCTCGCCGATACAGTTGATCATGCCGATATCCATGGCAAATGCCTGCCCCATAGGGGCGTGCCAATCCTGATCGGTGAGCTGGTGGCCATCGGGGTGATACCAGTTGACCTGATGGCAGCTGGAGGACGCGCCGTTCCAGCTGTCATCGCTCAGTTGCAGGTTGGAGAAAACCCCCGATTCCGCCCGCAGCGCCATCATCTGCTGGGTGAAGGCGAACAGCCGCTCGTCTTCTGGCCGCCATTGCCAGTTGACCCAGCTGATCTGGTTGTCCTGACAGTAGGCGTTGTTGTTGCCGAGCTGGCTGCGGCCCATCTCGTCACCGGCCAGAAAATGGGGGGTTCCCTGAGAGAGCAGCAGGGTGGCGATCAAGTTGCGTTTTTGCTGCTGGCGCAGGCTGTTGACCCGCGGATCCAGGGTCGGCCCCTCCACCCCGTGGTTATGAGAGAGGTTGTTGCCGTGGCCATCCCGATTGTCTTCACCATTGGCCTGATTGTGGCGCTGGTTGTAGGAGACCAGATCTTCCAGAGTGAAGCCGTCGTGATAGCAGAGGTAGTTGACGCTGGTGTGGGGGGATCGCCAATTCTTCGGGAAGATATCCCGCGAGCCCACCAGACGGGTGGCAAAGTCCCCCATCTTGCCGGCATCACCCCGCCAGAAAGCGCGCACCGTATCGCGATAGCGGTCGTTGATCTCCTGCCACTGGCTTGGAAATTGCCCCAGCCGGTAGCCGAAGGGCCCGATGTCCCATGGCTCGGCAATGAGCTTGACCTGCGACAGTAGCGGATCGGCCATGATCGCCTTGAAGAAGGCCCCCATGGGATCGAACTCACCCGCTTCCCGCGCCAGCGTCACCGCCAGATCGAAACGGAAACCATCCACCTGCATCTCGGTCACCCAGTAACGCAAGGCATCTAGCACCAGCCTAAGGGTATTGGGGTGATCCAGATTGACGCTGTTGCCACAGCCGGTGACGTTGGCGTGACGGGTGTAGTCGGGGCCGTGAGGGCCCGCTTCGAAGGCGAAATAACCGGCGTTGTCGAATCCCTTGAACGACAAGGTGGGGCCATCGAAGCCCGAGGCGGCGGTGTGGTTGTAGACCACATCCAGAATCACCTCCAGCCCGGCCCGGTGCAGCTCGCGCACCATGGTTTTGAACTCGGTCACCGCCTCGTCCTGCTTGGTGCTGTAGCGCGGCTCGGGGGCGAAGAAGGCGATGGGGTTGTAGCCCCAGTAGTTGGTCAGCCCCAGGCGCTCCAACCGTGGTTCCGACATGAAGGCGGCCACCGGCATCAACTGTACCGAGGTGATACCGAGACTCTTCATGTGTTCGATCATCAGCGGATGACTGACGCCCAGATAGGTGCCCTGCAGCGCCTTGGGGACCCCTGGGTGCTGTTTGGTAAAGCCCTTGACGTGAGTCTCATAGAGGATGGTGCGAGCATGGCTGATGCGGGGTTTGCCGACACCCTGCCAGTCAAAGCTGTCATCCACCACCACTGACTTGGCAATCATAGCGGCACTGTCACCCTGATAGAGCTCGTCATCCCAGTAGGTCGGGCGGCTGAGCGCTTTGGCGTAAGGGTCGATCAGCAGCTTTTGCGGGTCGAACAGCATCCCCTCCTGGGGGATGCCATAAACCCGATAGCCGTAGCGCTGGCCAGCCTGCACACCGCGCACGTAGCCAAAGCGATACTGGCCACGGCGGCTGGGCAACTCCAGCCGCATCAGCTCCTGCTCCTGCTCGTCAAACAGGCAGAGTTCTACCTTGTCCGATTGGGGGGCCCAGACACAGAAGTGACAACCATCCTTATCAAGTTGAGTGCCCAGTGGGTGGCTCAACCCGGTTTCCATAACAAGCATCAAGACTCCTGTTTAATGAACAAGGTTGCCAGCGGCGGCAGATCCAGCACTATGCTGTGTGCCATCCCCTGCCAGGGGGTCGGCTCGGCAGCGAACACCAGACCCACATCATAGTTGCTGCCCCAGTAAAACTCGCTGTCGGTGTTGAGTACCACCCGATAGTAGCCAGCAGCCGGGACGCCGACCCGATATTCGAGACGGGGCACCGGGGTGAAGTTGGCCGCCACTACGATGGCCTGCTCGCCCTCTTTATCGGCCCGCAGCCAGGCAAAGATGCTGTTGTCGGCATCGTTGTGATCCAGCCAGCGGAAGCCGGTCTGCTCATAATCGGCCTGATACAAGGCAGGCTCATGACGGTAGAGGTGGTTAAGATCGCGGATCAACCGCTGCTGGCCACCGTGCTTGGGGAACTGCAGCAGGTGCCATGGCAGCTGGGCATCGTGGTTCCACTCGTTGCTTTGGGCGATTTCGGTGCCCATAAAGTTGAGTTTCTTGCCCGGGTGGGCATACATGAAGCCCATGTAAGCGCGCAAGTTGGCCGCTTGTTGCCATTCGTCGCCGGGCATCTTGTAAATCATTGAATGTTTGCCGTGCACCACCTCATCGTGAGAGAGCGACAGAATGAAGTTCTCGTCATAGTGGTACACCATGGAGAAGGTCATGTCGTTGTGGTGATAACGGCGGTGGATCGGCTCTTTCTGCATATAGGTAAGGGTGTCGTGCATCCAGCCCATATTCCACTTGAAGCCAAAACCGAGGCCGCCGAGGAAGGTGGGGCGGGAGACTCCGGCATAGGCGGTGGACTCTTCGGCGATGGTCATGGCGTGAGGATACTTGCTGTACACCTCTTCGTTGGTCCACTTGAGCAGGCTGACCGCTTCGTAGTTGTGGTTGCCACCATCGACGTTCGGCACCCACTCGCCCTCATTGCGCGAATAATCGAGATAGAGCATGGAGGCGACAGCGTCTACCCGCAGGCCATCGATGTGGAACTTGTCGAGCCAGAACAGGGCGCTCGCCACCAGAAACTGGCGGACATTGTTGCGGCCATAGTCATAGATGTAGGAGTTCCAGTCCGGGTGCCAGCCACGGCGCGGGTCTTCATATTCATAAAGTGGCGTGCCATCGAAGCGAGCCAGTCCGTGGGCATCGGAGGGGAAGTGGGCGGGCACCCAGTCGAGGATGACGCCGATACCAGCCTGGTGGCACTGGTCAACGAAGTACTTGAAGTCATCGGCGCTGCCATAGCGACTGGTGGGGGAGAACATGCCCACCGGCTGGTAGCCCCAGGAGCCGCTGAACGGGTGCTCGGAGATGGGCAGCAGCTCGATGTGGGTGTACTCCATCTCCTTGACGTAGGCCACCAGCTCTACCGCCAGCTCGCGCCAGCTCAGGCTGTCGCCATTGGGGTGGCGCTTCCAGGATCCGATGTGCAGCTCATAGATGGAGAGCGGCTGTTCCCGCTTGTCGTTGTGCTGGCTGGCAAGCCAGTCTGCATCCTGCCACTGATACTGCTGCTGGTCATAGACCACGGAAGCGAACGACGGGTACTGCTCGCAATAGAAACCGACCGGATCGCTCTTGTGCGGCAAGCGATGACCAGCAGGATCCTTGAGCTCGAACTTGTAGCGATCCCCTGCTTTCAGCCCCGGTACAAACAGCACCCAGTGACCGCAGAGGCTGCGTTGCATCGGGTGGCGACGGCCATCCCAGAAGTTGAAGTCGCCGATCAGGCTCACCGCAGTGGCGCTCGGCGCATAGACCGCAAAACGCACCCCTTCGACCTGTTGACCGAGATGCTCGACAGTGCGCAACTGGGCGCCAAGGGTGTGGTAGAGGTTTTCCGGTTGTGCGGTCAGTTCAGCAAGACCCGCCCAGGCAGCATCCTGAAATTGATAGGGGTCGATGACCTCGGTGGTGGCATCTTGGTAGCTGGCGAGCAGCTGATAAGGAAAGGGATTCTTGCGGCGGGTGAAAACAGTTTCAAAAAGGCCCGATTCATCGGAGGGTGCCAGAGTGGCAACAATTTTGCCTGATTTGAGATCCTTGATGCGGACTTCGAGGGCATCAGGCAACCAGGCGGTCAGTTTGAGGCCGGGCCCAGCCGGATTGGCCTGCAGGCCTAGATGAGAGAAGGGATCGGAACAGCGGGCAGCAACCAAACTTTCAACGAGCATCGAGATTTCCTTTCATGACAGAGCATCCACTCCGGCCTGGGCCGGAGTGGATTTAGGTGAGTCAGCTGTGTTGCACAGTGGCTCAACGACTGGCCTCATCACGGGCTTGGCTCATTTTGCCAGCCAGTGCCTTGAGTGCCTCATTGGCAAAAATATCTTCCAGGTCAGCAGAGAGCTTGCGGCGCCAGTTGGGGTATTCGTAACTGGTGCCCGGCACGTTGACCGGTTTGTCCATCTCCAGCCAATCCTCCAGCTGGGTACTGAACAGGGCGCAGCTACCGCGGGACATGTGGAGCTGCAGACCGTGGTTGAGTTCGGTGTTCATACCGACCCAGTTCACGTCATGGCTGATGTGGTCAGAGATGACGTGATGCGCATGCAAGCTGTCCAGGATCCGCTGCTTGGCCTGATGGCGATCAGCATACAGCGTCTTCAAAACATCCTCATCTGGATATAAACCCAGTTGACGGCCCAGCGCCAGATCATCGCAATGCCAGAATCCCTTGAGGGTCGGCATGTCGTGAGTGGTCAGGGCTGACATCGCCTGCTCGGTGTAGTGCGCAGGTGAGATAAAGCCGCCATCCGTCTTGGCGCGCTCGAAGAAGAACACCTTGTAGGAGTGCACGCCATTCTCTTTCAGGGTCACGTCGATCCCTTCCGGCACAGTGCCCAGATCTTCGCCGATCAGCAGGCACTGGTTGCGGTGGGATTCGAGGGCCAGAATGCCCAGCAGATCGTTGACCGGATAATAGATGTAGGCGCCTTTGGCGGCAGATGCTCCGGGCGGTACCCACCACAGGCGCAGCAGCGCCATCACGTGGTCGATGCGCAGTGCGCCACAGGAGCGCATGTTGGCGCGGAACATCTCCACCATTGGCTGGTAGGCGGCTTCAAACAGCTGGTTCGGATTCATCGGGGGCAGGCCCCAATTCTGACCCAGTGGCCCCAGTACATCAGGCGGCGCGCCGACCGAGGCTTTCGGGCAGTAGAGATCCTGGTTGGCCCAGATCTCGGTGGAGCCTTCAGAGACGCCAACCGCCAGATCCCGGTAGATCCCCATCACCATGCCTGCCGCCTTGGCGCGCGCATCGGCTTGCGCCAGCTGCTCATCGGCCAGGAACTGCAGGTATAGGTAGAAGTTCACATCTTGCTGATGCTCGGCCATCCAGGCGGCAACTGCGGGGTTGTGGTAATTGCGGAACGGCTCCGGCCATACCGGCCAGCCCCAGGCGTTGTCGCCCTTGGCATAGAAGTAGGCCTGCAGGGCATCAAATGCCGCTTGCTGTTGCAAGCTGTCGCCACCGGCGGCCACGAAGGCATCAAAGGCAGCCTGACGTTCGGCGCCAAAGCTGGCTTCGTCGAACACCTGACCCAGCATGGCGAGTTTGGTCTGGATAACGCCAGTGTAATCGACGTTCTCCTGGGCGCGCAGCTCGGCCAGATGTTGCTGGAAGGTGGGGCTTGCCACTTCCGCTTTCAGGCGATCGCTCTGCTGGAATTCAGGCACCGCTTCCACATTGATATAGGCGACGTTGAGCCAGCGACGGGAAGAGGGGCTGTAGGGGCTGGCACTCTCCGGATTGGCCGGATAGAGGGCGTGGATAGGGTTGAGGCCGACGAAGTGGGCACCCCAGGCGGCGGCTTTCTCGACCAGCTGGCCCAGATCGCTGAAATCACCGATGCCCCAGTTGTGGCGGCTGCGCAGGCAGTAGAGCTGCACGCTCGGGCCCCACACCTTGCGGCCATCGGCAATCGGCGCCTGCTTGTAGCAGGCTTGGGGCGCAACGATAAGGCGCATGGTAGCCAGCGGCTCGTCGTTGCCCTCTTCCAGCAGCACCAGCTGGTGATAGCCCAGCTCAGGGGCCATCTCCAGCGTCACCTGATAGGCCTGGCACTCCATCTCCTCAAATTCAGCCACGCCGACCAGCTCACCATCGATGGGGGTGAATTGACCGGACAACACCGCACCCTGCTCCTGCTGGAGCTGCCAGATGAGGGCGTCGTTGACGAATTCGAGGGGGAGGCGGACCTCGAGGGTGACGGCGTCGCCGGTGCGAACCACCATCACAGGATCCAGCGCCCGCAGCCAGTGCTGGCGATGCTCCTCTTCCAGCTGTTGCACCAGTGCAGCCTCGTCATCGACGCGGTAACCCATGGCGCCCAGCATGGCGGCCTTGCTCTCTTCGGATACCTGTGCCGGATGGCCCCAGGCATCAACATATTCACTGGCAATGCCTTTTGCGGCAGCCAGCTGTTCAATCAGGGTGGTCATAGTTTGAGAATTCCCGCTGTGGATTCTATCTATACTATTTTGATTCATTTTTATGGGTTGGTATGTGAACAGTGGCTTTTGGGCCATGCTAAACCGCGCACATTTTTACATATCTCTGTGAATGGTTGTGTGACCGGGCAGGCACTATTGTGGATCTCTGTGCACGACCCCGTTATGACACTATTTTCATCAAAATATGGTAATCAGTTACATAAACAGAAAATTAATTTCACAGTTTTTCATGACGTAGCGCAATTTCAGACAGAAAGTTGGTTGACTCACCTGAGAGTTCTAGTAAATTTACAAACGGAATTTTCTTTAACTACTGAACAGTTAGGTAACAAAATTATGACTATCAAAGTAGGTATCAACGGTTTTGGCCGTATCGGTCGTTTCGTATTCCGTCTGGCTTGCGAGCGTGCAGACATCGAAGTTGTTGGTATCAACGACCTGATCGATGTTGACTACATGGCTTACATGCTGAAGTACGATTCAACTCACGGTCGTTTCAACGGTACCGTAGAAGTTAAAGACGGCAACCTGGTTGTAAACGGTAAAACCGTTCGCGTTACCGCCGTTCGTGACCCAGCTGAGCTGAAGTGGGGCGAAATCGGTGTTGACGTTGTTGCCGAAGCGACTGGTCTGTTCCTGGATGACGCTACTGCACGTAAGCACATCCAAGCTGGTGCCAAGAAAGTTGTTCTGACTGGCCCGTCCAAAGACGCTACCCCGATGTTCGTAATGGGTGTTAACGACGCGACCTACGCTGGCCAGGACATCGTTTCCAACGCTTCCTGCACCACCAACTGCCTGGCACCGATCGCCAAGGTTCTGAACGATACCTTCGGTATCGAGTCTGGCCTGATGACCACCGTTCACGCTACCACTGCTACCCAGAAGACCGTTGATGGTCCGTCCGCCAAAGACTGGCGCGGTGGTCGTGGCGCTGGCCAGAACATCATCCCGTCCTCTACCGGTGCAGCTAAAGCTGTTGGCGTAGTTATCCCTGAACTGAAAGGCCTGCTGACCGGTATGGCTTTCCGTGTTCCGACTCCGGACGTGTCTGTTGTTGACCTGACCGTTAACCTGAAGAAGCCTGCTACTTACGAGCAGATCTGTGCTGCAATGAAAGCCGCTTCCGAAGGTTCCATGAAGGGCGTTCTGGGCTACACCGAAGATCAAGTTGTTTCCAACGACTTCATCGGTGAGCGTCAGACCTCCGTATTCGATGCCAAAGCCGGTATCCAGCTGAACGACAAGTTCGTTAAAGTTGTGTCCTGGTACGACAACGAAATGGGCTACTCCAGCAAAGTTCTGGATCTGATCGCTCACATCTCCAAGTAATTTGGGATGCGCAATCGCGTAGCTTAAAAAAGGCGGCCATTGGCCGCCTTTTTGTTTTTCGCTTCCCCTGATGACAGGAGTCCATATGCATACCATTCGTCCTCTGACCGCCAACTGCCAGCTCGCCAACAACGCGGCCGGTCTGCCGGTTCTCACCATCAACAATGACTATGGCAAGGCAGAGATAAGTCTGTTTGGTGCTCATGTGCTGAGCTATCAGCGTCATGGTGAGCCCGCCTCCATCTGGCTGAGCGACAAGGCGGTGCTGGATGGCAGCAAGCCGATCCGTGGCGGCATCCCGCTCTGCTGGCCCTGGTTTGGCCCTGCGCCAGCGCGCGTCGGCAGTGGCAAGCCTTCCCATGGTTTCGCCCGTACCACCCTCTGGGAGCTGGACGGTGTGTCCGACCATGCTGATGGCACGCTCGTCCATCTGTCTCTGCGCGACAGTGACGCGACCCGCGCCCTGTGGGATCACCCCTTTGAGCTGGAGCTGGATGTGCTGGTGGGCAAGGAGCTCTCGCTGGTGCTGGCCACTCGCAACACCGGTGCTCAGCCGCTGACTTATAGCGGTGCATTGCACACCTATCTTGCTATCAGCGCACCAGACGCTGTGAGTGTGACCGGTCTGGGCGAGCCCTATGCCGACAAGCTGACCGGACAGGATGCCAAGCAGCAGGGTGCATTGACCCTCAATGGCGCGCTGGATCGGGTCTACTGGCAGCCAGAGGCGCTGGTTTGCGTCAAAGATGGCGAGCGTGAGACCCGGGTAGTGAGCGGCCACCACGACAGCGTGGTGGTCTGGACCCCCTGGTTGGAAGGCGCCACCGCCATGGCCGACATGAGCGACGATGGTTATCGCACCATGTTGTGTGTCGAGGCGGCCATCGCGGGTGAGGCGGGGGTCACTGTTGCGCCGGATGAAGAGCACAGCTTCTCTACCGTGATCATCTAACTTAAGCCACATCCCATAAAACCAGAGGGCACCCATCGGGTGCCCTCTTTGCATCTCGAACTCGTTGCAATCAAGCGTTGCCTTGGGTCTTGAGCTTGAGTTCGGCGGCAAAGTTGAGCATCCGATCGAGGGGGATAAGCGCTTTGACCCGCAGTTCCTCATCTACATGGATCTCGTGCGGCTCGGCGCCATCGGTGAGGGCGGCTTTGATCGCCACCAGACCGTTCATCGCCATCCAGGGGCAGTGGGCGCAGCTGCGGCAGGTGGCGCCATCGCCACCGGTCGGTGCTTCAACCATCTCTTTATCCGGGCAGGCCTGTTGCATCTTGTAGAAGATGCCCCGATCGGTTGCCACGATCAGCTTCTGCTGGGGCAGCTCTTTGGCGGCCTTGATCAGCTGGCTGGTGGAGCCCACCGCATCGGCCAGCTCGATCACCGAGGCGGGGGATTCCGGATGAACCAGCACGGCGGCGTCCGGATTTTGCTCTTTCAGCTCGCGCAGGGCGCGGGCCTTGAACTCGTCGTGGACGATGCAGTGGCCCTGCCAGCGCAGCATCTGGGCGCCGGTCTTCTTCTCGATGTAGGCACCCAGATGGCGATCCGGGCCCCAGATAATCTTGTGACCCTGACTGTCGAGGTGCTCGACAATTTCCAACGCGATGCTGGAGGTGACCACCCAGTCAGCCCGCGCCTTGACCGCTGCCGAGGTATTGGCATAGACCACCACGGTATGGTCGGGGTTGGCGTCACAAAAGGCCGAGAACTTATCGATAGGGCAGCCCAGATCGAGGGAACATTCAGCCTTCAGGGTCGGCATCAGCACCTGCTTATGGGGGCTCAGGATCTTGGAGGTCTCACCCATGAAGCGCACCCCGGCGACGATCAGGGTCTGTGCCTCATGATCCCGGCCAAAGCGGGCCATCTCCAACGAATCCCCGACGAATCCGCCGGTGGCTTCGGCCAGCGCCTGGATCTCGGGATCCGTGTAGTAGTGGGCCACCAATACCGCCTTGCGAGTCTGGAGCAGCGCCTTGATGTCTGCGATCAAGGTCGTTTTCTGCTCGGCGCTCAGGGGAATAGGCTTGGCCGGAAAGGGGTAGTCCATTTCGACTACCGGCGGGACACTGCTCAGTGCATTGCTCATTGCGACTGTTCCATCAACGCTCGGGAAGGCGAAAATTATAACCAGAAGCTGGCGACAAACCCATCACAAATCCGGTGAAGCGCAAGTGGGGGAATATACTCAGATAATTCGTTGTCACCCTGCCATAAGGAGTTGCCCCATGAAGCAACGCTCCCTCAAGTTCAAGTTGTTGTGCCTGACCATGGGACTGTTTCTGCTGACCGGGCTAGCCATGACCCTGTTGCAGTCGGCCTCCTTCAGCACCCTTCGTACTATGGTGATGACCCAGACCAGTGCTGCGCTGGAGCAAGAGGTCTCCCGCAGCCTGCAGTATCAGGCGGAGCGCTATGCCATCCAGATCGCCTCGCTGATGCAGAACTCCTATCAGATCCCCCTGACTGTGGCCGCCCAGATTGAAGCCGGGATGGCCAAGCCGGAGCTGCGGTTGTTGCGGCCGCAGGTCGAGTCGCTGCTCGGCAGCAGCTTGCAGCAGGCGAGCGGGATCAGCTCCATCTACGCCCAGTTTGAACCGGATGGTTATGACGGCGAGGATGCCAACTGGTTGGCGGGGGCCAGCCACTCGGTGGTGGGAAAGGGGAGTCTGGAGATCTACTTCACCAAGGGCCAGGGGGGGGCGGTCACCCAGCAGCAGATTGATGCTGCGACCAGCGAGGCCAAGTTCGATACCTCTCTCAACGAATTCGGCATTCGTAACAGCGAGTGGTATCTCTGTGGCCGCGATACTCGCCAGCCCTGCCTGATGGAGCCCTACCTCTACGAGATAAGCCCGGGCAACAAGATGTTGATGACCAGTTTGACTGTGCCCATTCTCCATGATGGCAAGTTTGTCGGGCTGGCCGGGGTGGATATGAACCTGCCCATCTTCCAGCAACTGGCTGAAAATCTTGGCAAGAGCCTCTATGACAACAAGGCCGATGTGACCCTGGTCAGCAAGATGGGGCTTATCGTGGGTAGCAACCGCTATGCCGACAAGCTGGGTCGTCCGCTCAAGGAAGTGGGGCTGACGTTGCCCACCGGTCAGCCGGTGAGTAGCGACAGTGACTTCATTCTCCAACAACCGATCCGGATCGAGGTGGCCAATACCCAGTGGTGGCTGATGATCAAGGTGCCCAAGGCGTTGGCGCTGAGCAAGGCGCACACCATCAGTGGTGAGCTTGGCACTCTGTTGGGAGATGCCCAGCGTCAGCAGGTGTTGGCGATGGGGGTCATCATCCTGCTGGTGCTGGGACTGCTGGTCTGGTTTATCCAGACCATTACCGCGCCGCTCTCCCTCATCAGTCGCCATGTGGGTCATCTCTCCAGCAATGAGGGGGACTTGACCCAGCAGATGGATATCGACACCCATCAGGAGCTGATCGACCTTGGCTCCCAGCTTAATGCCTTCCTCGGCAAGCTGCGGGGTATGGTGCAAATGAGCAAGGGGATCGGCCAGCAGGTCTATCAGCAGGCGCGGGAGATGAAACATACCGCCGACACCATGCGCAACAGTCTGGATGAACAGAGTCTGGAGCTGGAGAGCGTGGTGAGCGCAATGCACCAGATGAGCACCACAGCGGTCAGCGTGGCGGGTTATGCCGAACAGGCGGCGCAGGAGTCGGAGTCTGCGACCCACCACATCAATACCGCCCAACAGACCCTCAGCAACGCGCGTAACGAGATCCATACCCTGGTCGGGGATATGCATGAGGCGGACAAGGCGGTGGCGCTGGTGGCCCAGCGCAGTACCAATATCAGCCGGATCCTCGATGTGATCCGCGCCATTGCCGAGCAGACCAATCTGCTGGCCCTCAATGCCGCAATCGAGGCGGCCCGGGCGGGGGACATGGGCCGCGGCTTTGCTGTGGTGGCGGACGAGGTGCGGGCGTTGGCGACCAAGACCCGGGAGTCGACCGACGAGATCGGCCAGCTGATCGGCAGTCTGCAGACCGAAGTGAGCAGCAGCCAGCGTCTGATGAATACCGGCATCGAGCGCTCTGCCACCACGGTGCAGGGCACCGAGCAGGCGTTCGAGGCGCTCAATCGGGTGGTGGCCCAGATCCAGCAGATCCACGACCACATCAGTCAGGTGGCCACCGCCGCCGAGCAGCAGAGTGCGGTGAGCGACACCATCAACCAGAACCTGATGCGGATCGGCGATACCGCCAACGTGATCGGACAGGAGGCCAGCTCCAGCCATCAGCTGAGCGAGGCGCTGGAGCAAGCGGCCACGGCGCTGGCCAGCCAGCTCGACCGGCTGCGTACCTGAGTGGCAGCCAGAGAAACAAAAGCCCGCGAGCGATCGCGGGCTTTTTTATGGTTCGATGGCAGAGCGCCGTCAGTGGCGGGGTTCAACCAGCAGGATGTGGGAGTCGGCCCCCACCACCCTGACCTTGCTGCCCGCTGGCAGCGACGCGTCGCAGCGCACCGTCCAGACCGTATCGTCCAGATGTACCCGGCTGATGCCTTGGGCGACATCATCCAGCAGGGTCAGCTCGCGGCCCATATAGCTCTGCATCCGCTCATTGATGGTGCTGGCGGCATCCTGACCCGAGTTGTCACGCTGGTGCTGCCAGCGCCACCAGGCCCAGGTGGTGAGCAGGGATTGCACCGCAAACAGCAGCAACTGCGCCTGCCAGCCAAAAGGCCAGACCAGCAGCAGTAGCCCTACTTCCAGCGCGGCAATGCCGGTCCAGAGCAGGAAGCCCACCGAGCCGAGCACCTCGATGGCCAGCAGAATGAAGCCGAACCCCAGCCAGTGCCAGTGGGTCAGCCCCTCGAACAGGGCTGTCATGACTTGCTGCCCTTGCCATCTTTGTTGAACAGCTCTGCCATGCCAGCCACCGAGCCAATCAGGCTGCCCGCTTCCAGCGGCATCATGATGATCTTGCTGTTGGGGCCTTCACCGATGCGGGCCAGCGCTTCGGTATATTTCTGGGCCACGAAGTAGTTGATGGCCTGCATATCACCCTCGGCGATGGCTTTGGAGACCATGTGGGTCGCCTTGGCTTCTGCTTCTGCTGCCCGCTCCCGCGCTTCGGCGGCGAGGAAGGCGGCCTGACGTTCACCTTCGGCTTTCAGGATCTGGGACTGCTTCTCCCCCTCGGCTTTAAGGATCTTGGACTGGCGCACCCCTTCGGCTTCCAGCACCTCGGCCCGTTTCTGGCGCTCGGCCTTCATCTGGGCGTTCATCGCTTCGACCAGCGCCAGCGGTGGACGCACATCTTTAATCTCGATGCGGGTCACCTTGATGCCCCAGGGGGCGGTGGCCGCATCCATGGTGCGCAGCAGCTTCTCGTTGATGGTGTCGCGCTGGGAGAGCATCTCGTCCAGCTCCATGGCACCGAGCACGGTGCGCATGTTGGTCATGGTGAGATTGCGAATGGCACTGGTGAGGTCGTTGACTTCATAGGCGGCTTTGCGGGCATCCACCACCTGCACGAAGCTGATGGCGTCGATGGTGACGTTGGCGTTGTCGCGGGAGATCACCTCTTGCGCCGGGATGTCCAGCACCTGTTCCATCATGATGATCTTGTGACCGACTCGATCCACATAGGGGATCAGCAAGTTAAGGCCGGGGGAGAGGGTGCGGGTGTAGCGGCCGAAGCGCTCCACGGTCCAGTTGTAGCCCTGGGGCACTATCTTGATGCCCGCGCTCAGGGTGACGATCACCAGGAACACGAAAATCCCTAGCACGATCAATGACTCATTCATCATTTAGCTCCTTATGAAACACAGCCCCTAGCCTATGGTCTGGCGTCAGGTACCACAAGTGACTTCACTCGCCTTTGTCGTGAATTGGCTTTGCTAATTACTTAAAAGCATTAAAAAGCATTTTTTATTATTTTGAGGGATAAGCTGCCCTGCCTATAGTCGCCCCATATTAGTCGTGTTCCGAGGGATGGGCCGAAATGGATTATTTACCTATGTTTGCCAAGTTGGAAGGCCGCCCGGTACTGCTGGTGGGCGGGGGCGAAGTTGCCCTGCGCAAGGCGCGCCTGCTGCTGGCGGCCGGTGCCCGGCTAACCCTGGTCTCCCCGGATCTTGAACTCGAATTCACGGAATTTGCCGGTCGTTTCACCCATCTGGCGGAGCGCTTCACTCCGGCCCATCTGGCAGGCCAGATCCTGGTGGTGGCGGCGACCGACTGCCTCGAAGTCAACGCGCTCGTTTATCAGAGTGCCAACCAGCTGGGTCTGTTCGTCAATGTGGTGGATGACCCCAAGCGCTCCAGCTTTATCTTCCCCTCGATCATCGATCGCTCGCCGCTGATGGTGGCGGTCTCCAGCGGCGGCAAGGCGCCGGTGCTGGTGCGCCTCTTGCGCGAGCGGCTGGAGAGCCTGCTGCCGCGCCATCTCGGCGGGCTGACCGAGCTCTCCGGCCGGGTCCGTGACAAGGCCAAGCGGGTGCTCTCTTCCATATCCGATCGTCGCCGCTTCTGGGAGCGCGCGTTTGCCTCCAACACCCTCGCCAGCCTGATTGAGAAAGAGGATTGGCAAGGTGCCGAGCAGTGGCTGAGCGATGGTCTCGACCATGCGAAAAGCGAAGTGGGGGAAGTGGTGCTGGTCGGCGCGGGCCCCGGTGATCCGGGCCTGTTGACCCTCAAGGCGCTGCAACAAATTCAACAGGCTGAAGTGGTGCTCTACGACCAGCTGGTTTCGCCTGAGATCCTCGATCTGGTGCGCCGCGATGCCACTCTGGTATCGGTTGGTAAGAAGGCGGGGGCCCACAGTGTGCCGCAGGAGGAGACCAATCGCCTGCTGGTTACGTTCGCCAAAGCGGGCAACCGGGTGGTGCGACTGAAAGGGGGCGATCCCTTTATGTTTGGCCGTGGTGGCGAGGAGCTGGAAGTGCTGGCCGATGAAGGCATTCCCTTCTCGGTGGTGCCCGGCATCACGGCCGCTGCCGGTGCCACCGCCTACGCCGGTATTCCGCTGACCCACCGCGACCACGCCCAGAGCGCCGTCTTCATCACGGGCCATTGCCAGCAGGAGGGCAAGGAGCCCGACTGGCAGCAGCTCGCTTCAACCAACCAGACCCTGGTGATCTACATGGGGCTGATGCGCTCCGAGCATATCCAGCAGCAGCTGGTGGATCACGGCCGAAGCACTGCCACCCCCATCGCCATCATCGAGCGCGGCACCACCGCCTGTCAGCGGGTGCTGACCGGCACGCTGGCCGACTTGGCCGAGCTGGCCAAACAGGCGGTGAGCCCGTCCCTCATCGTCATCGGCGAAGTGGTCGCCCTGCGCGATCGGCTGGCCTGGTTTGGAGAGCTGGGCGGCGAGCAGCAGCGCGCTAACCCGGATCTCGATGGCTGCGACCTCAAGCTGGTGCAGCTGGCTTGAGTCAGAAAGAGATATTTGATGCGGCTGCCGGTGCGGCCGCGCACTGAACCACCCAGCGCCCCGAGCAGGCGCATAAGCAATGACCCGAGGACCAACATGGACCGTGAAAGATTGACGCACTTGCAGCAGCTGGAAGCCGAGAGCATCCATATCATCCGCGAGGTGGCTGCCGAATTTGAAAACCCGGTGATGATGTACTCCATCGGCAAGGACTCCTCCGTCATGCTGCATCTGGCCCGCAAGGCCTTCTATCCGGGCAAGATCCCGTTCCCCTTGCTCCACGTCGACACCGACTGGAAGTTCAAGGAGATGATCACCTTCCGCGACGAGACTGCCAAAAAGTACGGGCTGGATCTCATCGTCCACAAGAACCCGGATGGCCTCGCCATGGGCATCAACCCCTTCGTGCACGGCAGCGGCAAGCACACCGACATCATGAAGACCGAGGGGCTCAAGCAGGCGCTCAACAAATACGGTTTCGATGCCGCCTTCGGTGGCGCCCGCCGCGATGAGGAGAAGTCCCGCGCCAAGGAGCGGGTCTACTCCTTCCGTGACAAGTCTCACCGCTGGGATCCGAAGAACCAGCGTCCGGAGCTGTGGCGGGTCTACAACAGCCAGGTTAACAAGGGGGAGAGCATCCGGGTGTTCCCGCTCTCCAACTGGACCGAGCTCGATATCTGGCAATACATCTATCTGGAGAACATCGACATAGTGCCGCTCTACTTCGCGGCCCACCGTCCGGTGGTGGAACGCAACGGCATCAAGATCATGGTGGATGACGATCGCATGCCGCTGACCGCCGAGGATGAGGTGAAGCAGGAGCTGGTGCGCTTCCGTACCCTCGGCTGCTACCCGCTGACCGGGGCTATCGAGTCATCTGCCACCACCTTGCCGGAAATTATTGAAGAGATGCTGCTCACCACCTCGAGCGAGCGGCAAGGGCGGCTGATTGACCACGATCAGGCCGGCTCCATGGAGCAGAAGAAGCGTCAGGGATATTTCTAAGGAGTCGTCAGCATGAACAGCCATATTCAGACCGCCATCACCGAACAGGGCATCGAAGCCTATCTGCACGCCCAGCAGCACAAGAGTCTGCTGCGTTTTCTCACCTGCGGCAGCGTGGATGACGGCAAGAGCACTCTCATAGGTCGCTTGCTGCACGACTCCCAGCAGATTTATGAAGATCAGCTCAAAGCGCTGGAGTCCGACAGCCAGAAGCTTGGCACCACCGGCGAGAAGCTGGACCTGGCGCTGCTGGTGGATGGCCTGCAAGCGGAGCGCGAGCAGGGCATCACCATAGACGTGGCCTACCGCTATTTCTCGACCGCCAAGCGCAAATTTATCATCTCGGATACCCCGGGCCATGAGCAGTACACCCGCAACATGGCCACCGGCGCCTCCACCTGCGATCTGGCCATCATCCTGATCGACGCTCGCAAGGGGGTACTGGATCAGACCCGCCGCCACAGCTTTATCGCGAGCCTGCTTGGCATCAAGCAGTTCGTGGTGGCGGTCAACAAGATGGATCTGGTGGAGTTCAGTCAGGAGGTGTTCGAGCGCATCAGTGCCGATTACCGCGAATTCGCTAAAAAGCTCAGCGTCGATACCATCCAGATCGTGCCGGTCTCGGCGCTGGACGGTGACAACGTGGTCAACCAAAGCGACAAGCTGGCCTGGTATCAGGGCGAAACACTGCTGGCGCTGCTGGAGTCTGCGGAAGTGGAGCGCGAGCTGGAGCGCCATCCGGTGCGCCTGCCGGTGCAGTACGTGAATCGCCCCAACCTCGATTTTCGTGGCTTCGCGGGGACGCTGGCCTCCGGCATTCTGCGGGTGGGCGACAAGCTGGCGGTGCTGCCGTCGGGTAAAGAGAGCACAGTGACCCGCATCGTTACCTTCGACGGGGATCTGGAGTACGCCCTGCCGGGTCAGGCCATCACCGTCACCTTCGCCGACGAGATCGACATCAGCCGCGGCGACCTGCTGGTGGATGCCGCCAACCGTCCGCAAGTGACCCAGAACCTGCTGACCCATATCGTCTGGATGGGGGAGGAGTCCCTGCAACCGGGCCGGGTCTACGACGTCAAGCTGGCCACCAAGAAGAGTCGCGGTCAGGTGGAGGCCATCCGCCACCGCATCGACATCAACAAGCTCGACGAGCTGCCCGCAAGCGAGCTCAAGCTCAACGAGATCGGCCTGTGCGAGCTGAGCCTCACTGACCCGGTGGCGTTCGACCCGTATCGGGAGATCCGCGATACCGGCAGCTTTATCCTGATCGACCGGCTGACCAACGTCACCGTCGGCGCCGGCATGATAGTGGAAGGTCTGGCGGCGAAAGCGGTTGCTGGGCGTTATAGCGAGTTCGAAATCGAGCTCAATGCGCTGGTACGCAAGCACTTCCCCCACTGGCAGGCGCTGGCCATCGGTAACGACAGCGGCAAGCAATAGATCGTCGTTCTCCCTCCCTGCGGGAGAGAGCAGGATGATGAGCTTCCCCCGTTATCCCCCCCTCCTGCCGCCGAGGAAAAGAGGGGGTAGGGAGTCAGTGTTCCCTCTCCCTTTGGGAGAGGGTTAGGGTGAGGGGCCTGATCCCACCGAGGAAAATAGGGAGCAGGGAGTCAGTGTTCCCTCTCCCTCAGGGAGAGGGCTAGGGTGAGGGGGTCGTTGGTTCCTTCCCAATGTTGATGGGCCTGAGTGATCGAGGAATTAGGATGGGCAATATCGTGTGGCACGACCATGCCGTGAACAAGGCAAGCCGGGCCGAATTGAAAGGGCAAAAGCCGCTGGTGATCTGGTTTACCGGGCTGTCGGGAGCGGGCAAATCCACCCTGGCAGGCGCTCTGGAACAGGCGTTGGCGGCACAAGGCAAACACACCTATCTGCTGGATGGCGACAATGTGCGCCACGGCCTGTGTGGCGATCTCGGTTTCGATGATGCCGCCCGTCAGGAGAATATCCGCCGGGTTGGCGAAGTGGCAAAACTGATGGTGGATGCGGGTCTTATCGTGCTCACCGCCTTTATCTCGCCATTTCGTGCCGAGCGGGAGCTGGTACGCAATCTGTTGGGTGAAGGGGAGTTTGTCGAGGTGTTTGTCGATGCACCGCTCGCCGTCTGTGAAGAGCGCGACCCCAAGGGGCTCTATAAAAAGGCGCGGGCGGGGGAAATTCGTAACTTTACCGGTATCGACTCCGCCTACGAGGCCCCAGAGCAGCCGGAAATCCATCTGCTAAACGCTGGCAAACCAGTCGCCGCGCTGGTGGATGAGTTGCTGATCGCCCTGCGACAGGGGAACTACCTGTAGTTGTTGAGTTGCGCCGTCTGATAAAGGCTGCCGGATTGTTATCCCGGCAACCGGGTAATCACCAGGGCCGCAACCAGCAAGCCGAGAGCAGCAAAAAGCAGCAAATAGAGTGCAGGCGCGGGTCGCAAGGGCAAAGAGCCCTCTTTGCCCCGCCTCGCCTGCCAGTCATTGGATCGGAAGAACCTATAACAAGCGCCCGGCGGCCGTTAAGTTGGCCACCACAGGCGCTTATGGGCTGGCGGCAGCCACTATAAGCAAAAGTTGGGTCATCAGCGGAAAACCCATAAATCCAGCTTATAGTGGCACCGGCGAGCCTTGAGCTGTTCCAAGGTGGCCAAGATCAACCCCGCAAGGGGATCTTCCGATCCTTGCTTATATCGCGGCGGGGTTATTCGCGATTGTCCGAATACGCTTCGCTATTCGAACCTACGGGCTAGAAGATAATTCAAACCAAAACTGCCAAGTATTGTGAATCTTTCTTGCATGTTTTGTTAGGATTTCAGTATGTTCACTAGTTGAAGGTAAGAACGTTCTTCTAATTTCTTGATGCTAATGTAGTTCTCGAATGAGTTCAAAAAGGAATCTAGCCATTGATGCATCTCTATATCATTTGAATTCAGAATTAGTCTTTTCTTTACAGTAACCTCTAGCTTCACACTAACTAACCACGGTGCATCATAATCACCACAAATTAAAGCAGGTGCAATTACAGTGTTAGTTGCATTGCAATCAACGACAAAGTGTATGTCAAATATATCACTAGATATCCTGAGAGAATTATCTGACATCCTCTGTAATTTGGTTCCTAGTGGTAACTCGAGATTTAACCTGTCGAAGACTTCACCACTGTCACCAACAGCAAAGCATAATTCGAAATCCGAGTCGCCATCATGGCCTAAAAATGCCTCTCGTTCTCGATGATTTCGGGTAATTAGTTCAAGTACTCTATTCTTTAGCACGTTTTGATGCATTGCACTTCTTGGGATAGTGCATATTTTATTTCTATCAATATCTTCATGTACGAAGTATGAATTTAGATGTAATCCTAACTTTCTCAAAAATAAAAATTCAGTACATGATGCAACTAGGTTATAGTAATCTAATACATCGGGATCATATGATGAATTGGGCGCATCATAGTCTTCATACCCATTTAATAGAGCTTTGGCATAGGCCTTGTTTTCAGTGCATAAGGCCGTCAAATACGTAGCGATATCTTGATTAAACGCATACCCCAGAACCTCCTTTCCTTTCAGTGTTCCTGGTTCAAAGAAGTACGCACCCCTTAACCTAACTACTTGCTTTATTTTAGGGTTTAATAGTTTACTAATAAGAAAAATGGATACTGTTATTAAAGCGCCACCAATGTAAAATAGTACCTTTGTAGTCCCAATTAACTCCGTCAGGTAATTCGCACATAAGGCGACGCCAAGAGCCAAAATAACAGCAGAAACCACCATTATCAGTAAGTTATTTGATTGTATTCTTGAATTTGAAATTGGATTCATAACCACCTAGCTAAAATTAAAATCCTGACGCCTTGCTCACCTGAGAATTGGGAACGTAGCGAGTAATTTTCAGCGTGTAGCAACTTGTTAGGCATTGCTAGCTGTCTTTATATGACTTAAGTCGAAAGTTATTACGCTTACATTACTATGCTCTGGAATGCTAGAGTTGCATCGTGAGTTGTTTGAAAAACACTCAAGTTCTTCTTTGCTTTTATATTTTGATGGTTGTTCAAAGCGCTCACCTTTAAACCAAAATATACCATAAATTCCATATTTAGACTGAATTGAATTCATATAAAGCGGCAGCTGTATTTCTATACCATGCTTTAATTTTGATGAATGAGCCCTTTTAAATTCGACAGCGAGCTTAACAAAACCGATATCATCTACCTGAGCCATTAAGCAAAAATCGAGAATACCTTCACCATTTTGATATTCAGGAATAACCTCAATTGAATTGATCATCATTTGATCATATAACAAACCATGAATTGTAGATTGAATTTGAGTTTCATTTTTTGGTGTTATAGATGTAACTTTGCCATGGCTTCCATTAGTAAAGTTCCAGAAGCTATTCTGGGATTTGGTTTCAGAGACTTTATTCTGAATGCTATAGAAGCAATCAAGGACTTTCTGTCTGAACTGTTCTTCAGTGGCGAATGATGAATTTGGAAGTAAGTTTTCTTTTTTTGCCTGCCGAAGTATTGACACAGGAATTGAAGTTGGTGGTGTATTTGTTTTTTTTATATCACCATTGGCACCAGCAGCTAGCCATTCAGGTGACCACGCAAACGCTACAGTGTGATAAATACCTTCACGCTTTCCATCTTTACCTGAAAATGTAACTGAATAGTCATTTCTTTTGAGCTCGAATACCCCATTGTGATATTGAAGCTCAAAGCTAAATCCACCATCCTTCAACCTAAAATAGTAGCCACCTCGAACCACTGAGTTGAGCTCTAGTTGCAACACTAAAAAACCGCAAGGGCCTAAAAGTTGCATTATGCTTAAAGCCCCTCGTAATGACTCCGTTACTTCAAATTTCATTGAACGTCCTTTTGTGCCTTCCATCTAACAACGCTCCTCCCTGATAGGTGTATTGGAAATAATATTTAAAATAAATCAATCACATGACTATTTTCAAAGCTGAGTGTGTTGGCTTGAATTCCTATTTTTACGCAATCATTACAACTGTTCGAAAATAAAGCAAAGGCATTGGCCATAGTGACATTTACCGTACAACGTATCTGCAAATTTGTTTTCTCGATCGGCCCGCTCCATGTTTATCCCGCTCTGGTTGGCCTGACCGTCCTCGTCTATTGGGCTTGGCTACGCACCTCGCCAATCTACAAAAACCACGCTACCGCCCCTGAATTCCAGCCTCCAGTCTGCTGCTCGTTACCTGCGATATGGCACTGGCCTGGCTCATGGCTGACTCCAACGAGAGGTTGTCAGGCGGCAATGTTACCAAACGGGGCTGGGGTGAAAAGCGCAAGCAGGCGGTTTTCTGAGCAAGATCAATAAATTAATAAATAACGGGCGGCGATATGGCCGTGTAACAGCGGTGGCCATCAGCGCAGAGGGAAATCGGACGGGGAAACGGCAGTGTCACCAGCTTATTGGCGGACACTAAAAAACCTTATGGGCCTGCGGGCCCATATGGTTTTTCTGCGGTGATTGTTTGTATGTGGTGGTTATCTGGTTTGGCGTACTGGCACGGCGCGTGTGGCCGCTGCTTCGTAGCGGCTTTGGGTGGCCGGGGCTGTTTTCTGGAACTGGCGCACCAGCCGGTCGAGGTCGCTCAACTGGGTCACCAGCTGGGTGATGCCGTGCACGGCGTGCTGGCTGCCGACGCTGGAGTCATCGGCCAGGGTCTTGATGCTGAGCACGTTGCGGTTGATCTCGGCGGTGACGTGGGATTGCTCCTGCACCGCCTGGGCAATCTGGCCGCTGCCGGAGGCAACCTGCTGCAACATGTTGTTGATCTGCTGTAGTACCGCGCCGGTGGCCGATGCCTTCTGCTGGCAGCTATCGGCGAGCTGGCACCCTTTTTCCATCGCTTGTTCTGCCTGGCCCGAGCTGTTTTGCAGTTCGGTGATCATCTTCTGGATCTCGCTGGTAGAGGATTGGGTCTTGATGGCCAGCGAGCGAATTTCGTCGGCGACCACCGAGAAACCGCGGCCTGCTTCGCCAGCCCGCGCCGCTTCGATGGCCGCGTTGAGTGCCAGCAGGTTGGTCTGGTTGGCGATGTTGTTGATCACATCGAGGATGCCGTCGATATCGCGGCAGTGGCCGACCAGGGCGCTGATCACGGTTTTGGAGGTGGTCAGCTCGCTGTTCATACCGGCTACGGCGGCCACGGTTTCGGCCACGCTGCTGTTGCCGCTCTTGAAGAGCACGGCAGTTTCATCCAGCAGGCTGGAGGAGTCGCTGGTGCTCTGCGAGACCTCGCGAATGGACTCCGACATTTCGGTAACGGCGGTTGCCACCTGATTGGTCTCGGCTTGCTGCTGTTGCAGGTTGTCGGTGATGGACTCGGCGTTGCGCAGATCCCCCTCGGCGGCCTGCAGGATCTTGCTGCAAGTCTGCTGGGTGCGGGCCAGCACGGCGTTGAATTCGGCCTGATTGAGCAGCATCGAGAGCTCGATGGCGGCGATGTTGTCCACCTTGTTGGTGTAGAGCAGTTGCATCAGCGGGTTGTCAAAGCGGCTGCGGGCCATCTTGTTGAGCTTGCCGAGGCGGCGGGAGAGGGCATTGAGAGTGATGGCAGCCACTGCCAGCGGGAGGGCGGCCAGCGCCAGTTGCCAGTTCATCTCGAGGTTGTAACCCAGCACAAACATGGCGAGCAGGCTTAGCAGCAGGCAAAGGTTGATGGTCAGGGTGTGGGAGAGGGTGGGCAGCTTGAGCGCCAGCGGCAGCTTGTCATTGCGCAGGTCGGCATAGACCTTCTCGGCCCGCTGTTTGATCTCCTCGCTCGGGGCGGTGCGCACCGATTGATACTCCACCACCCGGCCGCTGGCATCCTTGATGGGGGTGACAAAGGCGCTGACCCAGTAGTGGTCGCCATTCTTGCAGCGATTTTTCACCGGCCCCATCCAGCTCTTGCCTTCCTTGATGTGGTTCCACAGATCGGCAAAGGCCTGTTTCGGCATGTCCGGGTGGCGCACCATATTGTGGTGTTGGCCGACCAGCTCGTCGAGCTGGAAGCCTGCAATGTCGCAGAACTCGTCGTTGGCGTAAGTGATGCGACTCTCCAGATCCGTGGTGGATATCAGGCTCTGGTGGTCTGGATAGAGGCGTTCCCTTTGGGTAACCGGTTGATTGATTCTCATGGCCTTGCTCCCGAGCTGTGGTGGTTAAGTTTTGAGCTGTATCAAGAGCTGTATCAAGAGCTGGGGCAAAGGGCGGGCCATCAACCACATCAAGTGATTTTTGTGTCAATAAAGGGGCGCAGCCAGTGAGAGTGGCGGTGCTGCTGTTGCAATGTGCAAAAAATGGGCAGCGAGAGATGAGGAAATCTGCATTTTGCACCTCACTTTGCTGAGTGAGGTGCTGTGAGCGGGATCTGGGGGGGTGAAGAGGGAGAGCACCCCCTTCCGGTCAGGGGGTGGCGTCAGGGGTATGCGGTGCGGTCTCACTGATCAGCTGCATCACTTCGATCTGGATCCCCTGCACCAGCACGGTTTTCAGATCCTGCAGATAGTCCTCCAGCGGCGACTCTTGCAGCAGCTGGGCGAGCTCGTTGCCCACCGGGGTGAGCCGGTAGTAGAGCAGGGTGATGTTGTGCTGCTTGCACTGCAGCCGCCAGCGCTGGTTGCCAAACTCCAGCTCGACCCCATCAGCGGGCAGCGGGCCGGATTCCAGTTCCCCGCGGTGCAGCAGACCCAGCTCGAACAGCTGCAGCAGGGCGTTGTAGGGCAGCCGGTATTTGCCAAGGCCGAGGCGGGTTGCCTTGGCACGGCTTAGCAGGCTGGCCCCCTTGTGCAGCCCCAGCAGCAGTCGCTGCTCGTCACTGCCGGTATAGCGGCAGGTCAGCGAACAGATGCGCTGAAACAGCTGGGCCTCGCGCTGGGTCATCTCTTTGAGGGTGGAGAGCGCCCGGATGGAGAAACGGCCCGGGGTGGCTATCTCCAGCGCGAAGATCCGCCCCCACAGCTGCTGCATCGGCACCATGCTGATATCTTCTGCCAGATGCAGGAAGCGGGTCAGCCAGTCGCTGTCCATCTCCCCCCCGGCAGCCGTCTCTTCACAGTGGCGAGCGGCCATCACCATGATGGCTTCCAGATTGCGCTGGCGGGCGGCCTGATCCGCCAGATGGCGAAAGGTGGCGCGCTGTTCGAAGGTGCTGTCGCTGTTGCGGGTGAGCATGCCGTCGATGCCGCGACTGCGGGCCAGACGCAGGGTCTGCTCCTGACTGCTCAGGATCGAACTCTCTTTCTTGGGGGGCGGGAGGTCTGCCATGCTGACTCCATTAGCACAGGTTCAGGAGATGAATGTTACTCCAACCCTGAGGCCAAGATAACAAAGCGGCCTCCGTAGAGGCCGCTTTTTTTTCAACGGGAGTATTACTCCTCGTAGACGCTCACCTCGACCGCTTCCATCGAGTAGGAGGCGGTGGCCATCTCGTGGCTGGAGCTGACCGTGCGCATCTTGCCCTTCACCCAGATGGCATCCCACAGGTCATCCACCGGCGCACCCTTGGGGTAGCTCACATAGATCACCTGATTGGTGGGGGGCGGCGGCACATGGATGCAGGCACCGAAGTAGGGCACCAGCAGGAAGGCGGTGATCTTCTTGGCATCCCCTTCCAGCGGTACCACGAAGCCCGGAATGCGGACATCCTGGCTGTCCAGCTTCTTGTTTACTCCGCCCACTGGCTGGGGCACGGAGGTGAGATCCCCATCGTGACTCACCTGAGGGGGTGGCAGCAGTTTTTCCCCTTCCGGGATCAGCACATCCCAGTCGATGGTCTTGTAATCGGCGGCCAGGGCGGGCAGCACCAGCAGGCTGGCGAGCAGCGCCACAATTTTCCACTTCATCATCTGTCCTTCTGTTTCTATTTTGGGCGTCTCGCTAGACGCGAATACTCATACCATCGCTCAGGCTGTAGCGGTAAGCGCGGGCAGCAGGGAGCAGGCCGATCACCATGCCTGCCAGCCACACTACCCCCAGCAACTGCCACTCGTAGGTGCTCGGCAGCCCCAGACTCAGTTGCAGGCCATAGTGGCTGAGCAGCCAGGGCGAGGCAAGCCCCTGCCCCAGATAGAGCACACCGACCCCGAGGGCGATGCCAACCGTGGTCAGCGCCATCGCCTCCAGCGCCAGCAGCAGGAACAGGTGGGCAGGGCCCGCACCGAGGGATCGCAAGATGGCGAGCTCCCGGCGCCGCTCGTTAAGCCCCGCCAGCAGGGTAGTCAGCATGCCGATAAGGCCCGCCACCACCACGAAACCGGCGATGACCGAGAGAGCCGTTTCCGCTACGCTCATCAGGCTCCACAGCTCCTGCAGGGCGGCCCCCGGCAGGATCGCCATCAGCGGCTCTTTGGGATAGGTGTTGACGCTGCGCTGCAGCTGGAACGCCAGGATCCGGTTGCTGAGCCCCACCATAAAGGCGGTGATGGTTTTCGGGGTGAGATCCTGCGCCAGCGCCTGTTCGGCGGTGACGTTCTTGCTATGGCGGCCGGTATCCCAACCCAGATGGATCGCCTCGATCCCCGCCAGCGGCACATGGATGGTGCGATCGATGGGCGTGCCGGTCGGCGCCAGAATACCCACCACCTTGAATGGCAGGTTGTCGTGCTGGCTGAACGAGGTGTTGCCAGCGCCGTGGGCGATGACGATGGATTGGTCGAGGTGATAGCCGAGCTTCTCGGCCACCTGGGCGCCGAGCACCGCTTCAAACGGCGTGTCGAATGGCCGCCCTTCCCGCAATTGCAGCGACTGTTGCCGACCGTACTTCAGGTGGGTGAAGTAGTCGCCATTGGTGCCGAGCACCCGAAATCCCTTGTGGGAGTCACCAAGGGAAAGCGGGATGGTCCAGGCGACGCCGGGTTTCTGTTTGATGGCCTGATAGGAGTCCCACCCCACGTTGTTGGTGGGGTTGCCGATGCGAAACACCGAGTAGAGCAGCAGATTCACCTGACCGGAGCGGGCGCCAACGATGAGATCGGTTCCCGAGACGGTGTTGGAGAAGTTTTCGCGGGCCTGGGTGCGCACCCGCTCCACCCCGAGCAGCAGGGTGACGCTGATGGCGACGGCCAGCAGGGTGAGCCCGGCGGTGAGGCGGCGGGCCCAGAGACTTTGCAGGGCTAGCTTTAGCATGATGCCCTCCGGTTGAGCTGTTGCAGGTTTTCGACCCGCGGGAACAGGGGTTCGAGATAAGGGTCGTGACTGACGAAGATCAGGGTCGAGCCCTGCTTGTCGCACTCCTCGAACAACAGCTTGATAAAGGCCGCCCGGTTGTCGGTGTCGAGGGCCGAGGTGGGCTCGTCGGCGATCACCAGTGGCGGCGAGCCGATCAGCGCCCGTGCGGCAGCCACCCGCTGCTGCTGGCCAATGCTGAGGGCATGGACGGGGCGATGCAGTGCGTCATCCGGCAGTTGCAGCTCCGCCAGCAGACGGCGCGCCTCCTGCTCCGGACTCCCTTGCAGGCGAGCCCGTTTGGCGGGCGAAAAGGTGAGGGCAGCGGTCACGTTGTCCTGCACCGAGAGAAAAGGCAGCAGATTGAACTGCTGGAAGATATAACCCAGATTGGCCGCCCGGAAGTGGTCACGGGCACGGCCAGAGAGCCGGGCCAATGGTTGGCCCAGCACCTCCAGGGTGCCGTGGTTGGCGGTCTGGATCCCGGCCAGCAACCCGAGCAGGGTCGACTTGCCAGAGCCCGACGGGCCCTTGATAAAGACCCGCTCACCCTCGCGGATGGTGAGGGCGGGCAGATCGAGTACAGCGTCGCCACCTGGCCAGGCAAAGGCCAGATCGCGGATCTCAACCACGGCTTTTTTCATGGCGTTACCAGCTCAGCTTGTTGGCGGACGGGGTCAGCTCGCCAGCGGTCTGGCCAGTAGGCAGGATGCCCTGCACGCTCAGCTTCTCAAGGCTCGGATAGACGCTGAACAGGGTCGCCTCAAGGCCGGTCAGTTTGGCCGGCGTGGCGCAGGTGTAGGTGTACATGGCGCCCATATCGGCGTGACCCGCTTCGTCATGATCATGGTGGTTTTCATGTTTGTCGCTGGCAGCCTTGTCATGGTCATGGTCATGGTCATGGTCGTGATCATGCTCTTCTTTGGCGGCTTGCAGCTCCTGCTGGGTCAGTTTGCAGCCAGCGGCCGGGTCGAAGCGAAACAGGGCGTCAGGCTGCTGGAGGCGGGCGACCGCCTTGGCATACTGCGCCTTCTCTTCATCGCTCTTGGCGGCGTGCTCGAAGCCCACCAGATCGGCTGCGGGTGCCTGCAGCTCGATCATCAATTGGTCGCCATCGACCACCAGATTGAGGTGGCCGTGGCCATGCTCGTGGGCGCCGTGGCTGTGGCTCTCGTGTTCGTCGTGATTTGCGTGTGCGCCAAAGGCCGCTGCGGCCAGCAACAGAGTAACTGCTTTCATCTTTAATCCTTTTTCAAAACAAATAGCGAAATTAAACAAATGGATAGAGAAAAGCAGAGGCTGGCGGCGCACGGATGGCATAGCTGTGAAGCGTGGCGGTATCCACCGAGTGTTGCATGGTTGCAACAGCGGGCAGAACAGAGGTCGAACCGGGGAAACAATAGGGGGTAGCGGTGATGACCTGCTTGCCATCCAGATGGAGGGCACAGACCAGACAGTGATGGTCGTCGTGGCCGGGCAGGGCAGATTCAAACTGGTGCCGGGCAAGGGCAGGCTGCAGCCATAACCAGCCCAGCAGCAAGATCCAGATTTTCAGCTTGATACGACCCATAGACCCTTATGGAAAGGGCGCCATCAGCGCCCTTTCTCTCTGACTTAGAGATGGGACTTGATGAGCCCCATCACGGTAGCAATGTTGTTGGCATCGAGCTGGCCATCTTTGGCAAACAGCACCTTGCCCTCTTTATCCAGCAGGATGATCGCCGAGCTTTCCGGCGTCAGATCCCAAGCGTTGCGCGCCATGCCCTTGGCATCCAGCACCATGGCGGACCAGGGGAACTCTTTCTTGCTGTCCTCGGCACTGCTCTTCACGAAGCCGGATGTGCCCCAGATGGCGTCATTGCTGTTGATGACGGTAACGGTCTGGTACTTGTCTTGCGGCAACTTGGCGGCCTTGATCGCCTCGATCATCGGGGCGTTCAGCTCCTTGGCACTGGAGCGACCGGCAATATGCTGGATCAGGAACACCTTGCCGGTGAGCGAGGTGCTCTGCCACGGCTGGTAGCCGATCTCCTTGCCATTCAGTACCAGCTCACCCTTGTCGCTGACATTGACCAGCGGCACCGGGTTGCCATCCTTGAAGTTGTGAGCAAAGACCAGAGATGGCAGCAGCGCCAAAGTAAGTACGAGATGTTTCATCCTGATGACACTCCATTTGTTATGTTATAACGAGTTTCGGATTGAGGGAATGGGCGAGCTTCATCCTAAACTGATCGGATCTGTTTAAAAAGTGTTAAATAAGATCGCAATTCAGAAGCATCGGCGCCCCGCCAGTCAGGTGGTTGGCTGGCAAGGGCGGCTAGGATGGCATGACATCGATAAAAATCAATGAATTGGCTGCTGGTCTGAGCTGTCTGCGTCAGTAGAGCGACTCGCTGATGAGGGGGATCTTGGCCATGGTCATCTGCTGGGCAAGCAGGGACGAGCCGGTCAGCAGCACATGGCGCTGATTGTTGATCACCACCACATCACCGGGTACGCCACTGTCTGCCGTAATGGCCAGCCAGGCAGGGGAGACGCTGCCGATGCTGATATCCGGATAGATGATGCTGAGCACATATTGCGGGGCCAATTCCGCCAGCAGGCTGGCCATCAACAGCGCCTTTTCGTCGCTGTCGGCTTTGTTGTCCTGCAGGGCTTGCAGTGGCGATGCGAATTGACTCAGCTGTTCTGGTTGGGTCGGTATGGCGTTCAACCACTCCTGCAGCAGGCTGACGCTGGTGCTGAGATCTTTAGCGGCAAACTGCTGGGCCAGCGGTTTGAGATGGCCCTTGAAGTGGTAGAAGAGCTGGGAATAATCGGGTCGTACGCAAGGCAGCTTGCGATTGCTGGGGTGGACGCAGGGCACCACCTTCATCTGGTAAAAAGCATCTTCCTGATACTGCTGATAGGCTTGCCAAAACAGTATTGATTCCGTGCTGTCGTCTCGCAGAGTGAATGCCTGCTCCAGATTGCGAAACTTGGTGGCGGTCTCTGGGCTGCTCTGGTTGATCAGGTTAATGCTGTTGTAGAGCCGCGGGCTGATATAGGCGTAGAGGGTCTCCAGCGGATTGGTGAGGGAGGCGTCCAGCAGGCTCATTTCGTGACGACTGGCCGCAATCACCTGATCGTCAGTGGTCAGCTGGAAATGCTTGCGCTGACCATCGGTGGATTGCCACTGCCAGCTCATGTTGATCTCGTTGGCATTAGCAGTGGTGCCAAGCGCAGTGCCGAGAGTGAGGCTGAGCAACAGGGTCGGGATCGGCTTCATGGTGATGCTTCCTGCCGTGGACGATAATTAACAACTAGGTGAGCTGGCAGCACTTTGGTGAAGTTTCGTTTTGTGATCTGGATAACAGATTGATGTCACTTTTAATTTAATTGTGAAATTAAGTCACCGAGGAGGGAACATGAAGCCTTGGATCATAGTGGTGTCGGGGTTACTGAGCCTGCCAGCCATGGCGGGTCAGGTGATCGTCAACCAGGGGCTGTCTATTGGGGATACCTTTGCGTTGCGCGATCAGCTGGCGCGCGAACACCAATGGCAGGAGTGGCTGCGCTATCAGCAGGCCATCAAGTGGCTGGAGGTGTTGCCGGTCAATTGCGAGCTGATGAGCCAGCCGGGTGGCGGTTATCGCTGCGGTGGCGACTACTATCGCCCCTACCAGAAAGATGGCCGTGAAATATATATTCAGGGCAATCCTGCCGAAGATGCGGCCGGTCAGCTGCCGCAAATACCCACAAAAAAGGCGCCATAAGGCGCCTTTTGTTCATCCCGATCAGCGCTTACTTGGCAGCGTAACGTTCGGCAGAGGTGATGATCTCGGCTTCGGCAGCGGCCTTGTCGCCCCAACCTTCAACCTTGACCCATTTACCTGCTTCCAGCTCTTTGTAGCGCTCGAAGAAGTGCTGGATCTGGGCTTTCAGCAGTTCCGGCAGATCGTTCACATCCTTGATGTGGTCGTACTGCTTGGTCAGTTTGGAGTGCGGCACGGCAACGATCTTGGCATCTTCGCCAGACTCGTCGGTCATCTTCAGTACACCGACCGGGCGGCAGCGGATGACAGAGCCAGCCAGCAGCGGATAAGGGGTCGGAACCAGTACGTCGACAGGGTCACCATCCAGAGAGAGGGTCGCGTTCACGTAGCCGTAGTTGCACGGATAGAACATCGGGGTGGACATGAAGCGATCGACGAAAATTGCGCCGCTGTCTTTGTCGACTTCGTATTTGATCGGGTCGGCATTCTGCGGGATTTCGATGATGACATAGATATCGTCGGGCAGGCTCTTGCCAGCCGGTACCAGGTTCAGGCTCATGATAATTCCTTCGTTGTTAGTATCAGGTTTGCAGGCCGATATTATAGCGATGTGATGTTAAATGACCATATTTCAGCGGCTATCGCTAACAAAGAAGGGGGATGTTTCCTGTTTGCGGCGCTTTGATGTGTGCGGGATGTAACAAAACGGCTGTTTTGATGCTCTGCCGGTGAGCAAAGTCACCGGCAGAGCATGTGGAGTTGCGAGCAAAGAGGGTCAGAGCGAGTAGGGGAGCCTCGATTCGTTGACCAGTCGCGACAGGGCTGTCACTACATGAGGGTCAAACTGGGTGCCGGAGCGGGACTGGATATACTCCATGGTCTGCGCCAGCGTCCAGGGCTCCTTGTAGGGGCGTTTGCTGAGCAGGGCATCGAATACATCGACTACCGCTACAATCCGCGCTGACAGCGGGATCTGCTGACCAGCCAGCTGCTGCGGGTAGCCCTTGCCATCGAAGTGCTCGTGGTGGCCACGGGCGATCTCTGCCCCCAGCGAGAGGTAACTGGTTCCCTCCACCATTTCGCCCGCCTTGTGCAGGATATTGGCGCCGATGCCGGCGTGCTGCTCCATGATGGTCCGCTCTTCCGGGTCGAAACGACCGGGCTTGTGCAGTATATGGTCCGGGGTGCCCACCTTGCCTACATCGTGCAGGATGGAGGCCATGCCGATCATCTCGACAAACTCCGGGGTCAGCTGCTCGGGATAGGCCGTCATCTGCTTCAATTCGGCCACGATGGCATCCGAGAGCTTCTGCACCCGCAAGACATGCTCGCCGGTGTCTGAGTCGCGAAACTCTGCCAGCGCCGCCAGCGCCACCACGGTGGCCTCCTGGGCGCGCAGCAACTGGTTGTAGAGATAGAGGTTGTCATAGGCCGCCGAGATGCGCTGGCAGAAGACATCCAGCAGGTCGCACTCGAGTGGGTCAAGAGGCTGGGTCGGGGTGAAACTCAGCACAAACTCACGCCCATTCTGGGCGGCGATATAGAGGGAGTCCTGCGGATGTTCAAAACGGTTGCAGCGCGCCGCCAAGGCCTTGCTCACCGAGTCGTTGAGGGAGGGAAAGTCGGCAATCTTGCCATCGTCCAATAAGGTCTCGTAGTCACCGGTGGCTGCCAGGATCTCCAGCCCCAGCTCGCCGGGACGGCGCTCGGCGCAGATAGCCCCCTCGGTGCCCACATCGAGAATGGCGCTGATCTGTTTCAGTACGCCGGAGGCAAACTCCTTGAGCGAATGAAGGTGATAGAGATCGCCCGCCCCCTCCAGAATTTTGCCGAGCCCCTGACGGCTCTTGTCGATGGCGCTGAGGGTCTCGTAAGAGCGCAGGGAGGCGATGACGGTGGTAAAGAGCTTTTGTACCGTCAGTTCGGTCTTGGTTTTGTAGTCGTTGATGTCGTAATCGAGGATCACCCGTTGCTCGGGGGCCTGGCCGGGCTGGCCGGTACGCAGCACGATCCGCACCAGCGAGTTGTGCATCTCGTTGCGGATTCGGTGCACCAGCCGCAGACCGGCATCTTCGGTCTCCATCACCACATCCAGCAGGATCAGCGCAATTTTGGGGTTGGCCTCCAGCATGCGGCCAGCTTCGGTGCCGCTGTAGGCATTGAGTAGCTCCAGCGGGCGGGATTTGTAGTGAATGTTGGAGAGGGCCAGGCGAGTGGCGTGATGAATGTCTGGCTCGTCATCGACGATCAGCACTTGCCATGGGTTGAGTGCCTTGGGGACCACGACCTCGTCATCGTCGAGTTCGATGATATCGTCGTCCAGCCAGATGTCGTCCTTGTCTTGGGCACTGCTCATATCGGGTCCGCCTCCAAGCGTTCAATGAGTATATTGACAGTATGCATGATCACCCCGCGCGGGATCACCAAGATACGTCTATATCGTGAGCTGGCTCCACCTCTTTATCCCTATTCGAAGGGCTCCAGGTATGTCTGGATCGATTTCTTCAGCCAGGCCAACACCTTGCCGTGATAGGCATTTTCCGCCAGATAGACACCATAGTCCCGCCACTGCAGGCTGAACTTGTGTTTCAGGGTCAACAGGGAGCCCTGTCGCAGCTGGCTCTGGATCAGCGGTGAGGGGAGCACCGCCCAGCCCAACCCGTCCAGCACCGCATTGCGCATCAGCTCGAAGCTGGATAGCCCGATATGCTTGCCGCCAACCGGCAGCAGGCTTTTTACAGAAAATTCATCCACATAGGAGAGGGTGACCTGGGTGTGCTCGGTCAGATCCTGCTGCAGCACTCGCTTCAGGCTGGCCAGCGGATGGCTGGGGGCCACCACCATCAGGGTACGGATCGGGTTGAGCAGGTCGATATTGAGGCCGCTGCGCTCCTGATCCTCGGTGATGAGGCCAAAAGCGGCATCGACGAAGCCCTCTTCCACCAGCGCGGGCAACTCGGGCGGGGAGGCGAGTACCAGTGAGATACTGGTACCGGGAAACTGGCTGCGCAAGGCGGCCAGCAGCTCGCGCCACACCTGTTCGGGGATGGCATCATCGCGGGCGATCCGCAGCGCCACCTCGGCACCCGACGCGTAATGCTCGCACTTCTGTTGCAGGCTGTTGGCCGCCTGCAACAGGCGGGTGCAGTCATCCAGCACCAGCTCGCCGATCTCGGTCAGCCGACTCTGGTTGGCGCCGCGTTCAAAAAGTTCGACGCCAAGCTCCACTTCAAGAGCCGCGATGGCAGTACTGACGGCACTGCGGCTCTTGCCAAGACGCCGGGCTGTACTGGCGATGGAGCCACTGTTGGCTGATTCTACAAAGAGTTCTATCTGATAGAGCTTCATGATGATGTGTCAGGACGGAGTGTTCTAGCACCACCTTAGCCTGACCTCCGATAGCAAGGCAAACCGTCAGCGTCTGATAACTCGACGCTCAGCGATTCCTGCCCGCGCTACTACTGCGGCTATCATCTCTCCCGTCGCAGCAATTAAAGGAAAATATATGTTAATCAGTCGCATGCTTTTAGCGCGGATATTTTTGACGGGAGCCATCATCACCGAAGTGGCGGGGACATCCAGTATGGCGATGATCCCCGAGGACGCCGCGGGATGGATGAATTACCTGCCGATGTGGGTACTGATCTCGATCTCCTACCTGTTACTGGCCAAAGCCGCCAAAACAATCTCCATTGGTATTGCGTTTGCGTTGTGGGAGGGGCTGGGGATTGCACTGATCACCGTCGTCTCTGTGCTGTTCCTCGATTACAACCTGAACGTTCAGGAGCTGATCGGTCTGGCGCTGGCAATAGTGGGTATTGTTATGGTGACCATGGGAGAAACCCATGACGACCCGGTGACCAGCAGTGAAACAACTAATGCGAAGGAGGCGGTATGCACCCGTTAATTATCGTGTTTGGCGCGGCCCTGCTGGATATCGGTGCCAATATGGCGATCAACCGTTCGCGGGGGTTTCGCTACAAAGGGTGGGGCGTGCTGGGGATTATGCTGGTATTGGGAGCATTTACCCTGCTCTCCGAAGTGGTGAGCAGTGGCAAGATTGACCTTGCCGTGGCCTACGCCACCTGGGGTGCCATCGGTATTCTGGGTACCGCGCTGGGTGGTTTGCTCATCTTCCGTGAGCGACTCAAGCCCATCGGCTGGGCTGGCATGATGGTGATGGCGCTGGCCGTCGCCATGCTGACCACCGCTTGATAACGCTTTATCAATGAAAAAGCCGCCCGGTTCGCCGGGCGGCTTTTTGTTTGGCCGATGGTTTGGCCTAAGCAGGCTCAGCGCGGCGCTTCGTAGAGCTCCAGCGGCAGACCGTCGGGGTCGGCGAAGAAGGTGAAGCGCTTGCCGGTCAGCTCGTCCACCCGCACCGGCTCTACCACCACCTGATGAGTCAGCAGATGGGCGATGACCCGGTCTAGATCGCTGACCCGAAAGGCGAGATGGCGCAGGCCGCAGGCTTCGGGCGTAGAGGGGCGGCTGGGTGTGACAGGGAAGCTGAACAGCTCCAGCTGACTGCCATCCGGCAGGGCCAGATCCAGTTTCCACGACTGGCGCGCTTCGCGCAGGGTCTCGGCGATGATGGGCAGCCCCAGCACCTGGTGGTAGAAGTGGCGCGAGCGTTGGTAATCGCTGGCGATAATGGCCACATGGTGGATGGCGTCAAACAGCGGAAAGGTCATGGTGCTTCCTTGTCAGCAGCATAGTGAACGGGCAGCCTGTGCTGCCCGTCCTGTTGATTTAGTTGAAGAAACTACCGAGCAGGTCATCCAGTGCACTGCGCGGTGAGCTGCTGGCACAACCGGCCGGTGATCCCATGGTGGCGGTCTTGGCCGGTACTTGCAGGCTGCCCGGACAGCCGTTGGTGACGTGGGTACCGCTGGCGCGGGAGAAGTTGGCCCAGCTGACCCCTTCCGGCATCTTTAGCCCCAGACTGTTGACGCCGCGCTGGCTCATGTAGCCGCTAAAGAGTTGCAATGCGCCGCTGGCACCGGTCAAGCCTGCTGGAGTGTTGTCATCGCGACCGACCCAGATGCTGACCAGCTCGTTGTTGTCCAACCCGGCAAACCAGGAGTCGCGCAGCTCGTTGGTAGTGCCGGTCTTGGCGGCCATGGTGGCACCGGGGAACTTGGCACTCAGCGCGCGGGCCGTGCCCTGACTCACCGTCTTGGTCATGGCGAACAGGGTCAACCAGCTTGCCTGCTGGTCAGTGACCCGCTTGGCGGTCTGATCATGCTTATAGAGCAGGGCACCATCCCCATTGACCACGGCGCGAATGGCCGACAGCGGCTGGGTCAGCCCCTGATTGGCGATGGGCAGATACATCTGGTTCACCTCCATCGGGGAGAGGGCTACCGCCCCCAGCACCAGCGATGGATAGGGCTGGATCTCCTGCTGGACACCCAGTTTGTGCAGGGTATCCACCACCTTCTCCAACCCGACCTGCAGACCCAGATTGACGGTCGGCACGTTGAGGGAGCTGGCCAGCGCATCCATCAGCGGCACGCTTTGGCGGAACTTGCGATCGTAGTTTTGTGGTGTCCAGATCTGACCATCCTGACCGCGAATGCGGATCGGCTGGTCCTTGAGTGGGGTCGCCAGGGTCAGACCGTTAGAGAGGCCAGTCAGATAGACCGCCGGTTTGACCAAGGATCCAATCTGGCGGCGGGCATCCAGCGCCCGGTTGAAACCGGCATAACGGGGATCCCGGCCTCCGACCAGTGCCACCACTTCCCCTTTATGCCAGTCAGAGACCACCATGGCGGCTTCGAGGCGTTTTTTGCCACGCAGCTTCTCGATATCGCGCAGGCCGAACTCGACCGCCTGCTCGGCCGCATGCTGGGCGATAGGGTCGAGGCTGGTGAAGATCTTGAGGCCAGACTGCTTGAGCAGATCGGCACCGAAGCGGCTCTGGATCTCCCGCTTGAGCAGCCCCATAAAGGCCGGGGTACGGCCATAACTCATCTGGCCACGGGCGATGATGCCGAGGGGCTGGCGGCTGGCCAGATCATACTCGGCCGGTTGCAGGCTGCCGTGATCCATCAGCAGTTTCAGCACCAGATCGCGGCGGGTTTTGGCCCGCTCCGGGAAACGCCAAGGGTCGTAATAGGAGGGGCCCTTCACCAGCCCCACCAGCAGGGCGACCTGATCGATATCCAGCTCGTTGGCCGGAATACCGAAATAGAAGTAGGAGGCGAGGCCGAAGCCGTAGACCCCTTGCGAGAAGTTCTGCCCCAGATAGACCTCGTTGAGGTAGGACTCGAGGATCTCGTCCTTGCTGTAGCGATAGTCGATCAGCACCGCCATATAGGCTTCTTGCAGTTTGCGCCACAGGCTGCGCTCGCGGGTCAGGAAGAAGTTTTTGGCCAGCTGCTGGGTGAGGGTGCTGCCCCCTTGCACGGTGCGGCCCGCCAGCAGGTTCGCTGCCATGGCGCGGATGATGGCCACCGGCGAGACGCCGCCATGCTGGTAGAAGTCGCGATCCTCGGTGGTGAGCAGGGTCACCAGCAGGCTGTCGGGCACCTCGGCGAGGCGGACCAGCAGGCGATCTTCCCGATCCTCGGTGTTGAGGCGATCGAGCAGCACCGGGTCCATCTGGGCGTAACCGAGCTGGCGCTGGTTCTCCAGCGACTGGATCCCCTCAAGACGCGGACCGTTGAAGGTGAGGCGCAGGCCACGGGCACCATCGGCCCCGTCATAGAACTGGAACGGGCGGCGAATAAGCTCGATACGGTTGCCATTGATGCTGTATTCGCCGGGGGTATGGGGCTGACGCACCTGCTTGTAGCTCAACATGTTGAGTTCGCGCAGCATTTGGGCCTGGGAGATGCGCTGGCTGGGGTAGAGCTCCAGCGGGCGGCTGTAGACCATCACCGGCAGTTGCCACTTCTCGCCATCGAAGCGCTCGCGCACCTTGGTATCCAGATAGATGCCGAATACCACCATAAAGGCCGCCACCACCAGGGAGAGCTTGAAGCCAAGCCAGAACAGCTTGCGCCAGATGGTGCGTTTGGGAGCTGCCTTCTTGGGGGGGCTCTTGCGTCGTTGGGTTGCCATGGTTCCTCTTTACCTGTTCGTCATTATTCGTTGTGTTGCCATCGCGGCGTAATCGAACGATCGTGGCCGATTATCCATCAAATGGTCGGTGAGATTTCGTTCATCGAACCTACAACCCCATCTTCTTCTTGATGACCTTGGTCGGCATCGCCTCCAGCGGATTGTCCGGCCAGTAGTGGCGGGGATAGCGCCCCTTCATCTCTTTCTTCACCTGCTCGTAGGAGCCAGCCCAGAAGGCGGCCAGATCGGCGGTGATCTGCAGCGGCCGCTGAGCGGGGGAGAGCAACTCCACCACCAGCGGCACCCGGCCATCGGCCACGCAGGGGGTCGAACCTTGCCCGAACATCTCCTGAATGCGTACCGGGATCACCGGTGCCTGCCCCGGCTGATAGCGGATCCGCACCCGGCTGCCGGTCGGTGCCGCAAAGTGGCTCGGCAGCGCCTCGTCCAGTCGCTTGGGCAACGGCCAGGGCAGGGATTGGCGCAAGATGTCGCCGAGGTTGAGCTTTTTCAGCTGCTCCAGCCGGGTCATGCCACTCACTGCCGGTAGCAGCCACTGTTCCAGACCGGCCAGCAGGCTGTCGTTATCCATGGCGGGCCACCCCTCATCGGGCAGCCAGTCGCGGGCGCAGCGCAAACGGGCCAGCAGTCCTTCGCTGCTCTCGTCCCAAGGCAGCACATGCAGCCCCTTGCGGCGAATGCCTTGCAGCAGGCAGCGTCCTTTCTGCTCATCAGAGAGTTCGGTCAGCGGCCGCTGGCTCAGCACCAGTTCGCCTAACACCAGCTGGCGTTCGGCGCGCACCCGCTCTTCCCGTTCATCCCAGTCGAACCACTGTCGTTCGCTCACCAGCTCTGGCAGCAGGCGCACCAGCTCCTCCAGCTCGACCGGTTCGGCGATAAAGATGCGGCTGCCGCGATCGTTCTGCCCCATCTCGATGGCGATCAGGGCCGCTTGTCCCTGACATGGATGACCTTCTACCAGATCGCAGCTCACCCCACCACCGAGTTGATAGCGACTGCCGCTGCGCAGCTTGCCGATGCGATCCGGCCAGGCGAGGGCGCAGAGCAACCCCAGCCACTGACCCTGCGCATTGGCAGGGCGGGCGCCAAGCCGTTCAAACCAGCGGGCCGCACTCTGGCGCAGGGCTCCCTGACGGCGGTGGAACAGCACAGAGAGGCGCTCCGAGCCTCGCATATCTTCTTCCTGCAACGCCACCAGATATGCGGCATCGGCGACAATCCCTGTCAGACCCTCGGACTCCAGCTCGCGGGCGCGCAGCAGCATGCGGGCGAGGCGAGGGTGGGTACCGAAGGCGGCCATGGCACGGCCAGCGGCAGTAAGTTGTTGCTCACCCAGCGGCTTCATGGCGCCAAGGGCCACCAGCAGCCGCTGGGCGCTGGCCACTGCGGCGGCGGGGGGCATGTCCAGCAGCGGCAGATCTTCCACCTTGGCGCCCCACTGGGCGGCGTCCTGCAGCAGGCCGGTCAGCTCCTGAGTGAGAATGTCTGGCGGGCTCTGCTCGGCGAGCCGCTCCTGCACTTCGCTGCTCCAGAGCCGGTAGCAGACGCCGGGGCCGAGACGGCCGGCACGTCCTGCCCGCTGGGTGGCGGAAGATTTGGCTATCTGGCGGGTCTCCAGTCGGGTGACGCCGCTTTTCAGATCAAAGGAGGCGCGCCGCTCCAGCCCGCTGTCGATCACCACCGAGATCCCCTCGATGGTGAGGGAGGTCTCCGCCACATTGGTGGTGAGCACCAGCTTACGGCGGCCAGCAGGCGCCGGTTCAATCGCTGCTTGCTGCGCCGCCATGTCGAGGCGGCCGTAGAGGGGGGCGAGGGTCACATCATCCGGCAGCCGCCCTTCCAGCCACTGTGCCAACCGCTCGATCTCCCCCTGTCCCGGCAGAAACACCAGCAGGCTGCCGCGGTGGGCGGCCAGCGCCTCCTGCACCACGGCGCCGACCTGCGGCTCCAGCCACTGCTGGCGGTTGGCGGGGCGGTAGTGGTAGTCGATGGGAAAACCGCGTCCCTCGGAACGGATTACCGGGGCATCCAGCAACAGGCGCTCGAGCGCCATGCCATCCAGAGTAGCGGACATCACCAGCAGCTTGAGGTCATCGCGCAGCCCTTGCTGGCTCTCGATGGCGAAGGCCAGCGCGGTATCGGCGTGCAGACTGCGTTCGTGGAACTCATCGAAGATCACCAGCGAGACACCGGTCAGCTCGGGGTCTTGCTGCAGCATCCGGGTCAGCACCCCCTCGGTCACTATCTCGAGCCGGGTCTGGCCACTGGTGCGGCTCTCGCCACGGACCCGCAAGCCAATGCGCTCGCCCACCTTCTCCCCCAGCTGGCGAGCCAGAAAGCTGGCGATATTGCGCGCCGCCAGCCGCCTTGGCTCCAGCATGATGATGCGGCCGGGCAGCCGGTTCTGGCGCACCAGCTCCAGCGGCAGCAGGGTCGATTTGCCTGCGCCGGGAGGCGCCTGCAGGATTACGCTGCTGTGGCTGTCGAGGGCGGCAAAAAGTTCGGGCAAGACCGAAACGATGGGGAGCTGGGACAAAGCGATGGGAACCTTCTGTGACGAGCGGGAAATCGGCGCCTATTCTGCCACAGCCAGCCGCGCCACCGTGAGTGGATGTGACAGGCTGGCCAGTCGGGCAGGTGGCGAGACACGGCCGGATAGCTGTCATAGAATGAGGCCATCCAGTGAGCGTTAAAGAGGTACTCTCATCGATATGGCAAAACTCTTCTTTGCTCTGCCCGTCAAGGCGCTCGCCCCCGAGCTTATCGGCTGGCGCGATCAGCAGTCCTGGCCCGGTCAGCCGGTGCCGCAAGCAAACCTCCATCTGACCCTGGCCTTTCTGGGGGAGGCGGACGAGTTGACCACCCGTCGTCTCATTGCTGCTGTTGAACACCAACACTGCCCGCCGCTCTCCATCAGGCTGGATGAGACCGGCTGGTTCAGCCGGGCCAAGGCCGCCTGGATCGGCCCGAAAGAGTGGCCCAACGAGCTGAACGTATTGGCCCGGGCGTTGCGCCGCCATGGCGAGAAGCTGCGCCTTGGCAATGGCGAGCAGGGTTATCGCCCCCACGTCACCTTGTCGCGTAAGGCGGGTGAGGCGCCGGCACCCCTGCCAGCCCCAAATTTTCTGCTGCAGGCCGATGAGTTCTGCCTCTATCAATCCATCTCGACCCCGGACGGGGTTCGCTACCAGCCGCTCGCCTGCTGGCCGCTTCGCACCAGAGAGAAGGTAAGTGCATGAAGTTTGATCCGCCATTGCAATCCGGTCAGCTTATTTCACGCTACAAGCGGTTTCTGACCGATGTGCAACTTGATAACGGTGAGCTGATCACCATCCACTGCGCCAATACCGGCGCCATGACCGGCTGCGCCGAGCCGGGTACCCGGGTCTGGTACTCCACCTCCGACAACCCCAAGCGCAAGCTGCCCAACAGCTGGGAGATCGCCGAGAGCCCGGCGGGCCACTTTATCTGTGTCAATACCGCCCGTGCCAACCAGATCGCCCGCGAACTGATCGAGCAGCAGGCGCTAGCCCCGCTGGCGGGTTACAGCCGGTTGCGCACCGAGGTGAAGTATGGCGAAGAGAACAGTCGCATCGATCTGCTGCTGGAAGATGACGAGAAGGGCAATTGTTACATCGAGGTAAAATCGGTGACCCTGCTCGACGAGCGGGAAGGGGCTGGCATGGGTTACTTCCCTGATGCGGTCACTGCCCGTGGTGCCAAGCATTTGCGGGAACTGATGGCGATGAAAGCGGCAGGCCACAGGGCCGTGCTGTTATTTATGGTGTTGCACTCCGGAATAACCCGGATGCGCCCTGCAACCCATATAGATCCGCACTATAGTCTGCTAATTGAGCAGTCAATAGCAGCCGGGGTTGAAATTTTATGCTATCGGCCCCATGTTGGGGTCTACGGCATGGTGGCTCAGAATTTTATTCCGTTTGAATCTGGCCACTTGTGATCCGAGGGATGTGGATAAATATAGGATTAGGTAACATTATTGGTACGGCTCGTTTGCTTACCCGTTACCCTTCTGCTATAGATGTCGCCCTCAATTTATGGATGGCACGTGTAGCGTGTTGAATTAGGAGACAGGGCATGCCAACAGGCGAAAGCAGAAAATCTCTGGGCCCCCTGGCGATTGCGGGTGTCGAGCCTTACCAGGTCCAGCCGGGTGAGGAGTACATGAATGACAAACAAAAGACGCATTTTCGCAAGATCTTGGGCGCCTGGCGTAATCAACTGATGCAGGAAGTTGATCGCACAGTTGATCATATGAAAGATGAAGCCGCTAACTTTCCGGATCCGGTAGATCGTGCCGCGCAAGAAGAAGAGTTTGCTCTCGAGTTGCGTACCCGGGATCGTGAGCGCAAATTGATCAAGAAGATCGAAAAGACCTTGGTGTTGCTTGAAGACGATGATTTTGGTTACTGCGAGCATTGCGGTATCGAAATTGGTATCCGTCGTCTTGAAGCCCGTCCTACCGCCGACCTTTGCGTCGACTGCAAGACGCTGGCCGAGATCAAGGAAAAACAGATGGCCGGTTGATCCCGCCCCTCTGACAGATAAAAAAGGGAGCTCGCAGGCTCCCTTTTTTATTGAGCTTTTGGCGGGTGGCCCCCAGAATGCAGCCTCAATGTATTGCTTACCCGAACAGCCATGTCAGTGAATACCACGCCCTTACCCCACATACGCCCCTATGTCGGTCGCTTCGCCCCCTCACCCTCAGGCCCGCTTCACTTCGGTTCGCTGATTGCGGCACTTGGCAGTTTTTTACAGGCCAGAGCGCAGCAGGGGCGCTGGTTGGTGCGGATTGAAGATATTGATCCGCCGCGGGAGATGGCGGGGGCCGCGGGTCTGATCCTCCACACGCTGGAGGCATACGGCCTGGAGTGGGACGGGGAGGTGATGTACCAAAGCGATCGCCACGACCGCTATGACCAGATCATCGATCAGCTCTATCGGGCTGGTGATCTCTACTGGTGTCGCTGTACCCGCCGCGAAATCATGGCTGCGGGGGGGCTTTATAGTGGCCACTGTCGCCCCCTTGGGCTGACTGCAGAGGGTTGCGCCGCCCGGTTGCGCCAGCACCAGCCTGTCTACCACTTCGATGACAGGTTGCAGGGCCATATCGCGGTGCCAGCGGCGCTGGCCGAAGAGGATTTCATTATCCGCCGCCGTGATGGCCTCTATGCCTACAACTTGGCGGTAGTGGTGGACGACATGGACAGCGGCATCACCGAGATAGTGCGCGGCGCCGATCTGCTGGAGCCCACGGTGCGCCAGATTGCGCTCTACCAGACCCTGGGGGCGCCGGTGCCTGACTGGGTGCATCTGCCGCTGGCGGTGCTGGCCGATGGCAACAAGTTGTCGAAGCAGAACCATGCGCCGGCACTGGCCCTCGATGAGGTGCGCCCGGCCCTGTGGCAGGCGCTGCACTTCCTCGGCCAGTGCCCCCCCCCCGAGCTGATGGCGAGCCGGATCGACGAAATCATCGGTTGGGGCATTGCCAACTGGCAGCTCGAACGGGTGCCCGCCAGCCAGAAGATCCCGCTGGACGTTGAGTAAATAGAGCCAGTTTTCGTGTAATAGGACGGGAGCTAGGCGCAGATAGACCGCTATTTTTGGGGCCGGATTGATTCAAATGAGGTGAAGTCACCACATGGTTTTTCATTTGGCCAGGCGTGAGCTATGCACAGGTAGACCGCTATTTTTGCTGACAGACGGTTTCATGCGGGATCAATTGTCAGCATGGTTTTTCATTTGGTCAGGCGTGGGCTATGCACAGATAGACCGCTATTTTTGGGGCCGGTTTGATTCAAATGAGGTGAAGTCACCACATGGTTTTTCATTTGGTCAGGCGTGAGCTATGCACAGGTAGACCGCTATTTTTGCTGACAGACGGTTTCATGCGGGATCAATTGTCAGCACGGTTTTTCATTTGGTCAGGCGTGAGCTATGCACAGATAGACCGCTATTTTTGGGGCCGGTTTGATTCAAATGGGGTGAAGTCACCACATGGTTTTTCATTTGGTCAGGCGTGAGCTATGATAGGCCGCTATTTTTTGGCCTCCCGTCAATTTAGAAGTAATTAAGAGGTGTACCATTTTTTCCCAGATCGCAAACTTTTGCCGCAAGGTGCTCGGCAAGGAAGACGGCGAGCAGCCGGCGGAATCTCCTGTTCCAGCCCGTGTCGCCGGTCAACGTCGTACCTTAAGCCGTGACCAGCACCCTGTTTCGCGCAAAGAGATCAGCGAGAATGCACTCAAGGTGCTCTATCGCCTGAACAAAGGGGGTTATGAAGCCTACCTGGTCGGCGGCGGAGTCCGGGATATTCTGCTCGGGAAGACGCCCAAGGATTTCGACATCGCCACCGATGCGACGCCGGAGCAGATCAAGGCGCTGTTCAGCAACTGCCGCCTGATTGGCCGCCGTTTCCGCCTGGCCCACATTGTCTTTGGTCGTGACGTGATCGAAGTGGCCACCTTCCGGGGTCACCACCATCAGGTCAATACCAGCAAACATATGTCGGTCCAGTCTGACGAAGGCATGCTGCTGCGCGATAACGTCTACGGCACCATCGAAGAGGATGCCGAGCGCCGCGACTTTACCGTTAACGCCCTCTACTACAGCGCCAAAGATTTCACCCTGCACGATTTCGAGGGGGGGCTGGAAGATCTGGCCGAGCGCAAGCTGGAGCTGATCGGTGATCCCGAGACCCGCTACCGCGAAGATCCGGTGCGGATGCTGCGTGCGGTACGTTTTGCCGCCAAGCTGGATATGACCATCAGCCCGCGCACTGCCGCCCCCATCGCCGAATTGGCCTCGCTGCTGCAGGATATTCCTCCGGCCCGCCTGTTTGAGGAGACGCTCAAGCTGTTCCTGGCTGGCGACGGTCTGGCGACCTACAAGCTGTTGCGTGAATATGGTCTGTTCCAGCCATTGTTCCCGCAAGTGGCTGCGCTGTTCACCCCGCACGGCAACTCCCCTTACGAGCAGTTTATCGAACATGCCCTGGCCGATACCGATGCACGGGTCCGTGAAGATAAGCGGGTCAATCCGGCGTTCCTGTACGCCACCCTGTTGTGGGGTTGTGTCGAAGCCCGTGGTCGGGTACTGGAGAATGAGAGTGGTCTGCCCTGGTATGACGCCTTCATGCTGGCGATCAACGAGGTGCTGGACAATCAGGTGCGGATCATCGCCGTTCCCCGCCGTTTCACTACCGATGTCCGCGATATCTGGGCACTGCAACAGCGTCTGACCCGTCGTCAGGGCCGTCACCCCGAGCGCGCCATGGAGCATCCCAAGTTCCGCGCGGCGTTCGACTTCCTGTTGCTGCGCAACCGGGTCGAGCGTGGTCTTGGCGAGCTGGCCAGCTGGTGGGAGCGCTATGTCGCCTCCAATTCCGATGTGCGGCCGCAACTGCAGCGGGAGGCGACCCGCCGCCCTGCGAGTGGCGAGCGTGCCCCGGCCGCTGAACCCCGCAGCGCTGACGGCGAGAAACGCAGCAGCAACAGCCGCAACCGTCGTCGCCCCCGTCGCCGCAAACCGAAAGTGGCCGAGTGATAACAGACGTGATGACCGAGGTCTTCATCGCGATTGGTTCCAACCTGTCTGACCCGCTGGGTCAGGCTCGTCGCGCCGTCGCCGCCCTGGCAACGTTGCCGGAATCTGTGCTGGTGGAGGCCTCGTCGTTTTACAGCAGCCGTCCCATGGGCCCTGCTGACCAACCGGACTACGTCAATGCCGTGGCCCGGCTCAACACCCGGCTCGCGCCCCTTGCGCTGCTGGATCAATTACAAAAAATCGAGCTGGAACAGGGACGTGTGCGCAAAGATGAGCGGTGGGGACCCAGAACACTGGATCTCGATCTGCTGCTCTATGGGGATCAGGTGATCAACCATGAGCGTCTGATCGTACCCCACTACGGCATGAAGGAGCGGGAGTTCGTACTGCTGCCCCTTGCCGACATTGCGCCTGCTCTGGTGCTGCCCTGCGGCACCCCGCTCGCCCGACTGGTTGCCCGCTGCCCGCATAATGATTTGGCCATCATTGCGCCGAGTGCAGATCTACAGGAGCCTCTATGAGCAAGATCACCACCGCCAGCCTGCTGAAGATGAAGCAGGAAGGTCAAAAGTTCACCGCCATCACCGCCTATGATGCCACTTTTGCCAAGCTGTTCGACGACGAAGGCGCCCACGTGCTGCTCATCGGCGATTCGCTGGGTATGGTGCTGCAAGGGGGTCAGGATACCCTGGCGGTCAACATGGATGAGATGGTCTATCACACCCGCTGTGTGGCGCGCGGTGCCAGCAAGGCGCTGGTCATCGCCGACATGCCGTTCATGAGCTACGCCACCCCGGAGCAGACTTACCAGAACGCCGCCCGCCTGATGGCTGCCGGTGCCCGCATGGTGAAGCTGGAAGGGGGCGACTGGCTCTGTGACTCCATCCGCCACCTCACCCGCAACGGGGTGCCGGTGTGCGGTCACCTCGGCCTCACCCCGCAATCCGTCCATGTCTTTGGCGGCTTCAAGGTGCAGGGGCGTGACGAGTTTCAGGCCCAGGAGATCTACCGTCAGGCCCTCGAACTGCAAGCGGCCGGTATCCAGCTGCTGGTGCTCGAGTGTGTGCCCACGGCGCTGGCCGAGCGCATCACCAAGGCGCTGCGCATCCCGGTGATTGGCATAGGTGCGGGTCCCGCGACCGACGGCCAGATCCTGGTGATGCACGACGCCTTTGGCGTCACCTCCGGTTATGTGCCCAAGTTCACCAAGAACTTCCTGGCCGAGACCGGTGATGTGCGTGCCGCCATCCGCCTCTATGTCCAGCAGGTGAGCGAGGGGAGCTTCCCCGGCCCTGAACACTGTTTTAACTGATCCGGTTCGGTATTCTGATGGGGGCATATGCCCCCATTTGCCTTTGTTGGCCAGAGATATTTAATCCGGATCTTGTTAATTCATCTGAGGTTGTGCTTCTGCATAGTTGAATTGCTGATAGTTGAACTACTGGATAGTTGAACTATTGGATAGTTGAGCTGCAGATGATGCTGGTGAACAATCCAGTGCCATCCGCTTTGGGTGATGTAATCCGTCTCTTTTTGATTTATCGGAAGGTGAATTGCTGATGTTGGTCGTAAATAATCCCGTCGTTCTGCGTGAGCAGATCAGCCAATGGCGCCGTGAAGGGCGCGCCATCGCATTCGTGCCCACCATGGGCAACCTGCATCAGGGTCACCTGACTCTGGTGAAAGAGGCGCACAGCCACGCCGAGAAGGTGGTGGTCAGCATCTTCGTCAACCCGATGCAATTCGACAAGGTCGAGGATCTCGCCAACTACCCGCGCACCCTGGAGCAGGATTGCGCTGCGCTGGAAGCAGCCGGTGTCGACATGGTGTTCACCCCGACCCCGGAGATCATGTATCCGCAAGGGCTGGCGAGTCAGACCTTCGTCGAGGTGCCGGGCCTCTCCGGCCTGCTGGAAGGGGCGCTGCGTCCGGGTCATTTCCGCGGTGTCAGCACCGTCGTTACCAAGCTGTTCAATCTGGTGCTGCCGGATGTGGCCTGCTTCGGTCAGAAGGATTACCAGCAGCTGGCACTGATTCGCAAGATGGTGGCCGACATGGCGATGCCCATCGAGATTGTCGGCGTGCCCACTGTACGAGCCGAAGACGGGCTGGCGCTCTCTTCGCGCAACGGCTACCTGACTGCCGCCGAGCGGGCGCTGGCCCCCGAGCTGGCACGCACCATGAACTGGATCGCCGAGCAGATTGAAGCGGGTGACCACCACCTGCCGTCGCTGGTGGCGCAGGCCAGTCAGCGTCTCGACAACGCCGGTTTCCGTACCGATGCCATCGACATCGTCGATGCCGCCACCCTCGAATCCGCCACTGACGAGAGCGTGCAGCTGGTGATCCTGATGGCTGCTTATCTGGGCAAGGCCCGCCTTATCGACAATCAAGTGGTCACGCTGCAACAAGCCTGAACCCGCCACAACCAGGAGGACCCCATGTCCAAGAAGGTTTACTGCATTGCCCAATTCCTGCCCAAACCCGGTCAGGAGCAAGCCCTGTTTCAGGTGCTGCAGGCGCTCGAACCCAATACCCTGCGTGAGGATGGTTGCCTGCAATATCGGGTGACCCGCCACATCCTGAGTCCGTTTGCCGAGGGGGAGAGCTTCCCTATAGTGTTCAACGAAATTTGGCAAGATATGGCGGCTTTCGAAGCCCACTGCCAGCGCGTCGAGATCACCACGTTCTTCGAGCGTTACTGCCTGGCTGATGATGGTTTGGCCGCCAAGTGGAACGTCTGCGTCTATAGCGACGAACCCGAGCAGTACGACGCCCCCGTAAAGAAGTAATTCCCCCGATTGCCAGCGGACGCCCCCTCGGGCGTCCGCTGTTTTTTCGCGCCTGCAATCCGGCGTTCTCCCCCGCGACCCCGCTCGCACCCGCTGTTTTCTCTCTCCACAATCGGCCCTGATGGCCGCTACAGGTGTTTATTTATGTTTACCTTGTTTACTTCATTGCTCTTCTGTCTGCTCTGTTTCGCCCTGACCCGGCTGCCCGCGACTGTGCCGCTGTCGCGCAAGGTGCTCGCCGGTCTGCTGCTGGGGGGGCTGTTTGGTCTCGGTCTGCAACTGGGGTGGGGCGCCGATGATGCCGGTGTCCAGCAGACGCTGGAGTGGGTCAATATCGTCGGCGGCGGCTATGTCAGCCTGCTCAAGGTGGTGATGATGCCGCTGGTGTTCACCTCCATCCTCTCTGCCATCAACAAGCTGGAGCAGGCCCAGTCCCTCGGCAAGATTAGTGTCGTGCTGATCGGCTCCATGCTGACCCTGGTGATGATCGCCGGTGTGGTGGGGATGACCATTACCCACCTGAGCGGCCTTACCGCCACCGGGCTGTTGAGCCACGGCAGCGACAGCGCCGCCCTGCAACAGAGCATGAGCACCATCGACAGTGCCCAGACTCTGCCTGCCCTGCTGCTCTCGCTGGTGCCCACCAACTTTGCCGCCGATATGGCGGGTAGCCGCGGCCTCTCGGTGATCGGGGTGGTGATCTTCACCGTGCTGGCGGGGGTTGCTCTGCTCCAGCTGAAGGCGGAGCAGCCGGAGGCGGGGGCTCGCGCTGCCGTGGCCATCGACACCCTGCAACTGTGGGTGATGAAGATGGTGCGGGTGGTGATTGCCCTCACCCCCTATGGCGTGATGGCGCTGATTGCCCGAGTGGTGGCTCACTATCCCCTGAGCGAGATCCTCAGCCTGCTCGGCTTTATTCTGGTCTGCTATGTCGCCATTCTGGCGATGTTTGTGGTGCACATGGTGATCCTGCTGCTGATCGGCCAGAACCCGCTGCACTATTTGCGGGAGGTGTGGGGCGTGCTCACCTTCGCTTTTGTCTCCCGCAGCAGCGCGGCCTCCATCCCTCTCAGCATCGAGACCCAGCAGCGCCTTGGGGTGCCCGCCAGCATCGCCAACTTTGCCGCCTCGTTCGGTGCCAACCTCGGCCAGAACGGCTGCGCCGGTATCTACCCGGCCATGATGGTGGCGATGATCGCCCCCATGCTCGGCATCAACCCGTTTGATCCCCTGTTCCTGCTCACCCTGCTGCCGGTCATCGCGCTCGGCTCCATCGGGGTGGCCGGGGTGGGCGGCGGTGGCACCTTCGCCGCGCTGATCGTGCTCTCCACCCTCAACTTTCCCATCGCGCTGGTGGGGGTGATGATCGCCATCGAGCCGCTGGTGGACATGGGCCGTACCGCCCTCAACGTCAACGGCTCCATCATGGCGGCGATGATCACCAAGCGGTTGCTGGGCAAACAGCAGCTGGCCCAAGTGCAGAGTCAGGAGCAGGCACTGGAGCAGCCACAGGGCGCCAGCTAACCCTGAGTGCGACGCAATATGAAAGAAGCCCGCAGTTGCGGGCTTCTTTATGTCGGCAGTGTAGCCTTGTGGGCCGTGGTTACTCGGCAGAGACGGGGTAACCGGCCCCTTTCCAGGCGAAGATACCGCCCGGTACCCGATAGACCTGCTGATAGCCCTGAGTCACCGCCCAGGCGGCGGCATTGTGGCTGCGGCCGCACTTGACGAAGCCGCAGTAGATCACCACCGGACGGGACTTGTCTTCACCCAACAGCGCCTGGAACTGCTCCGGGGTGCCGCTCCCCTCGACGATCTCGCTCCAGTTGTCGCCGGACTTGGCCTCCTTCACGAAGACGAAGTTCTTGGCGCCCGGGATGTGCTCTTTCTTGTAGGAGTCCTCATAGGGCATGGTGTCGATGATCACCAGCTCCTCGCCCTTGTCCATCCGGGTTTTCAGCTCGGCCACGGTCAGCAGCTGATAGCCCCCCTGCTGCGTCTCTTGCGCCAGCTGCACCGCCGACTGCTCCAGCTTCACCTCCTGCTCGAACTGGTTATCGCCACAGCCCGCGAGGGCAAAGCTGGCGGCGATCAGCGAGGCCAGCAGGGTGCGGGATCGCAATGTCATCATGTCACTACTCCTTTAGAACGGGAAAAACAGGGCGGGAGGGTCGCAGCAGGGCGCCCGCAAGCGTCAGTAGCAGCAGATCCCGCACAATGGCTTGTGGCAGCGAGCTGAGATCAGCCTTGCCAAGACAGCCGCAAGAGATGTCGAGCCCAATGGCAATGCCATAGCCCAACACCGGAATAAACAGGGCGAGCAGCCCGATCACCAGCCACAGTCCCCAGCGCCGGTTGGCGATGACCGCCACGCCCGCGCAGAGCTCCAGCGCGATCAGCCCCCAGCTAACCGGCGGGATCAGCGACGGCCAGATCAGCCCGAAGGCCGCGATCTGTTCGACAAACAGGGCGGGGGATACCAGCTTGAACCCGGCCGAGGCGACGAAGAAGCCACCCAGTGCCAGATTGGCCAGCATGCGCAGCAATGCAGGCATCATCTACCTCTTTATAGAGAGAGGTAAATTCTAACCATTACCGATTGAGCCGCAATGGCTAAACCCATTGCGAGCAAGATAAATCTCGATTTTGCGGGGCTGTGCGAGGGGGGGCTTCATTTTCTACTGATACCCTGATGGCCGTATTGCTCGGGGGAAGCGCTTTTGGTTGTCCGGCTTGTTCCCCGGTGTGCTGCTGGCTAAAGAAAACGGGCACCCGAAGGTGCCCGTTGCAGTGAACCGTTGAGCCGATCAGTGGCGCAGTCCGGTGCCCCGGGAGATGAGCCACCAGGCGATACCGTAGAGCGCCACGATAAAGCCGATGATGATGAGGTAGGCGGTACCGAGCGGCACGTCGGAGATACCGAGGAAGCCGTAGCGGAACGCGTTCACCATGTAGATGATGGGGTTCACCTGGGAGACACCCTGCCAGAAGGGGGGCAGCAAGCTGATGGAGTAGAACACCCCGCCCAGATAGGTGAGCGGCGTCAGCACGAAGGTGGGGATGATGCTGATGTCGTCGAAGGTCTTGGCAAACACCGCGTTGATGAGCCCCCCCAGCGAGAAGAGGATCGAGGTGAGCAGCACGGTGAAGCAGACGCTGAACAGATGGTGGATCTGCAGCGGCACGAAAAACAGCGACACCAGGGTGACGATGAGGCCGACACAAAGGCCACGCGCCACGCCACCGCCCACATAACCGGCGATGATGACGTAGTTGGGCACCGGCGCCACCAGCATCTCCTCGATATTGCGCTGGAACTTGGCGCTGAAGAAGGAGGAGGCGACGTTGGAGTAGGAGTTGGTGATCACCGACATCATGATGAGGCCGGGCACGATGAACTCCATGTAGGTGAAGCCGCCCATGTCACCGATACGCGAACCGATCAGGTTGCCGAAGATGACGAAGTAGAGGCTCATGGTGATGGCCGGTGGCACCAGAGTCTGGATCCAGATCCGGGTAAAGCGGCTCACCTCCTTGGCTAGAATGCTCTTGAAGGCGATGTAATAGATGGCCAGATTCATGCTTTTCTCCCCTCTTCGACCAGATTGACGAACAGCTCTTCCAGCCGGTTGGCCTTGTTGCGCATACTCACGACCTGCACCTGCTGGCTCGACAGTTGCTCAAACAGGCTGTTGAGTGACTGACTCTTGTCGAGATCCACCTCGAGGGTGCGCTCATCCGGCATGCGGCCGTTGAACTCTGGTACGTCCGGTACGGCAGAACCTGGCGCAAGGTCGAGCAGGAAGGTCTCACGGCCCAACTTGCCCAGCAGGTTTTTCATGCTGGTGTTCTCGATCAGACGACCCTTGTCGATGATGCCGATGTTGCGGCAGAGCATCTCGGCCTCTTCCAGATAGTGGGTAGTGAGGATGATGGTGATACCCTGCTCGTTGAGATCCTTGAGGAAGGTCCACATGGAGCGGCGGATCTCGATATCGACCCCGGCGGTCGGTTCGTCGAGGATCAGCAGTTTGGGTTCATGCATCAGGGCGCGGGCGATCATCAGGCGACGCTTCATGCCGCCTGAGAGAGTGCGGGCAGCCATGTCGCGCTTCTCCCACAGATCGAGCTGGCGCAGGTACTTCTCGGCGCGGATTTTCGCTTCCGCCTTGGGCACGCCGTAGAAGCCGGCCTGATGGGTGACAATCTGGATCACCTTCTCGAACTGGCTGAAGTTGAACTCTTGTGGCACCAGCCCGAGCTGGGCCTTGGCCTGTTCCAGATCGCTGTCGATGTCGTAGCCAAACACCTTCACCTTGCCGGCGCTTTTGTTCACCAGCGAACTGATGACGCCGATGGTGGTGGATTTGCCCGCGCCGTTCGGGCCGAGCAGGGCGAAGAAGTCCCCTTGCTTGACGGCAAGATCGATGCCTTTAAGGGCTTCGACGCCCCCCTGATAGGTCTTTTTCAGGCCGCTGATTTCCAGTGCGTTCATTACAACCTCTGTGATGGTTGAACCCGGCTCGATACAGAAAGGGCGGCCAAGGCCGCCCGCACAGAGTGTGTGGCACCAGGCCACGTCACCCGCGATATTCCTGAACCTGGCTTACTCCTGGGGTACCACTTTGCCGATAAACGGCAGGTTGCGGTACTTCTGGGCGTAGTCGATGCCACAGCCGACTACGAACTCGTCCGGGATGGCGAAGCCAATCCAGTCTACCGGCACCTGCACTTCGCGACGGGAGGGTTTGTCCAGCAGGGTGCAGATAGCCAGAGATTTCGGCTCGCGCAGGGAGAGGATCTCGCGCACCTTGTTGAGGGTGTAACCGGTGTCGATGATGTCTTCCACGATCACCACATCCTTGCCCTTGATGTCATCGTCCAGGTCTTTCAGGATACGGACGTCACGGGTGCTGTGCATGCCGGAGCCATAGCTGGAGGCGGTCATGAAGTCCATGGTGATAGGCAGTTGGCACTGACGGCTGAGATCAGCCAGAAATACGCAGGATCCGCGTAGCAGTGCAATCATCACGACTTCGTCGGAACCCTGATAGCGAGCGGTGATCTCTTCACCCAATTTGGCGATCCGGGCGGCTACTTCAGCCTCGGAGATCATCACCTCGACAGTGTGTTTCATCACTTACTCCCATAAGGCCAAAGGGGATTTGGCCGTTCATGAATATCAAAACCGATGATTCTACCACTCATGTTGAAGGGTGCTAGAGATACGTGGTGCTTTTATCGGCTTATTTTAATTGATAGAGTTAGCAGGCACTCAGGCATGATTAGTTAAAATACTATAAACACCATAATCAATAACTATTAGATGATAAAAACTATGGAACCACGCGCAGAAATAAGACGTCGTACCCGGCTCTCGCCGGAAGCTCGTCGCTCCCAATTGATGGAATGTGCCATCGAGGTGTTCTCCCGTCGCGGCATTGGCCGTGCAGGGCACGCCGAGATAGCCGAACAGGCCAAGGTCTCAGTTGCTACCGTATTCAACTATTTCAACACCCGCGAGGAGTTGGTTGATGAGGTGCTGGCCGAGATCGAACGCTTTGTGAACCATATGCTGTCACAGGCATACGATGCCAACGGCTCTATCTTCGACAAGGTCAGACGTCATGTCAGCCTCTCTGTCGATGCTGCCTACGATCAACCGGATTATGCCGGTATCTGGCTGGAGTGGAGTTCATCGGTTCGGGAAGAGGTATGGCCCCGCTATACCCGGCTGCTCGATCAGTGTCTTGAGCTGATCGCCAGCGAGCTGCAAGCCGCCATGGATGCAGGGGAGATCACCAGCGTGCTGTCGGCACAGGATCTGGCCCGCTCCCTGAGTGGTTTTGGCTATGTGATGATGCAGATGATCAATCAACCCCAGCGCCCAGCGCGCGAAGAGGTGACTGATTTCCTGTTCAAGTACGTGACGGCGCCTATTCAGGCTCGCTAACACGGCTTAACGAAAAAACGGCGCCACTCATTGAGTGGCGCCGTTTTTTTATGGCCGGATGTAGCGGGTCACCTCAGTGGTGGCCATAGCCCCAGCGGCTGGTCAGCGCATGCTCGACACCCAGATGATCGAGGATGCGGGCGACCATAAAGTCCACCAGATCCTCGATGCTTTTCGGCTCATGATAGAAACCGGGGGCGGCAGGCATGATGGTCACCCCGAGCCGCGCCAGTTTCAGCATGTTCTCCAGATGGATCGCCGAGAAGGGGGTTTCGCGGGGCACCAGAATCAGCTGGCCGCGCTCCTTGATCACCACATCCGCCGCCCGCTCCAGCAGGTTGTCGGAGGTGCCGTTGGCAATGGCCGAGACGGTGCCCATGGAGCAGGGGCAGACCACCATCTGTTTGGGCGCCGCCGAGCCGGAGGCCACCGGCGAGAACCACTCCTCCTTGCCACAGGCGACGATCTGCCCATCTTTGGCGCCATAGTGGCGACAGAGATAGGCAGAGAGCTCTTTCGGCGAGCCGGGCCACTCCTGCTGCTGTTCGGTCTTGAGTACCACACGAGCCGCCGAGGAGGCGAGCAGGTAGACCCGATAGTCTGCCTGCACCAGACACTGGAGCAGGCGCAGGGCGTAGGGGGCGCCGGAGGCGCCGGTCAGCGCCAGGGTGATCGCTTTGTTCATAGTTCGCCGTGGTAATCCTTGAGGCGGGCGATCAGCTTGTCATGAATGCCACCGAAGCCGCCGTTGCTCATGATCAGAATATGGTCGCCATCGCGGCTCTCGGCCACCAGCCGGTTGATCAGGGTCTCCAGATCGTTGAATACCTTGGCCGGTCGGGTCATATGGGCCGTCACCTCGCCGAGATCCCAGCCGATGTTGGGGGGTTGGAAGAAGAACACCTCGTCGGCGCCATCGAAGCAGCCAGCCAGCTCCTCCTTGTGAACCCCCAGCTTCATGGTGTTGGAGCGTGGCTCCAGCACCGCCAGAATACGGGCTTCTCCCACCTTGGCGCGCAGGCCGCCGAGAGTGGTCTCGATGGCGGTGGGGTGGTGGGCAAAGTCGTCATAGACACTGATGCCAGCCACCTCGCCTTTGAGCTCCATCCGCCGTTTGGGGGATTTGAATTGGCAGAGCGCCGCAATACCGTGCTCCACCATGACACCGGCATGGCGGGCGGCCGCGATGGCCATCAGACCGTTGTTGACGTTGTGTTCGCCGATGCACTCCCAGTGCACCTCGCCTTGTTTTTCGCCACCCAGCCACACCTCGAAGGCGGAGCCGTCATCGGCCAGCTTGACCGCCTTCCACTTGGCGTCGTTCTGACCCACCAGCTCCACTTCGCTCCAGCAGCCCATCTTGCGTACGGCGGTGAGGTTGTCATCGGCTTGCGGGAACAGCACCCGGCCGTTGCTCGGTACGGTACGCATCAGGTGGTGGAACTGGCGCTGGATGGCGGCGAGATCCGGGAAGATGTCCGCGTGATCGAACTCCAGATTGTTCATCACCAGGGTGCGCGGGTGGTAGTGAACGAACTTGGAACGCTTGTCGAAGAAGGCGCAGTCATACTCGTCCGCTTCAATGACAAAGAAGGGGGCGGAGCCGAGACGGGCGGAGACCGGGAAGTTGCCCGGCACGCCGCCAATGAGGAATCCGGGCTCCAGCTTGGCGTACTCCAGCACCCAGGCCAGCATGCTGGCGGTGGTGGTCTTGCCATGGGTGCCTGCAACGGCCAGCACCCAGCGATCCTGCAGCACATGCTCCAGCAGCCACTGGGGGCCGGAGATATAGGGCAGATTGCGGTCCAGCACATATTCAACACAGGGGTTGCCACGGCTCATAGCGTTGCCGATCACCACCAGATCCGGCGCCGGATCGAGTTGGGAGGGGTCATAGCCTTCGGTCAGTTCGATGCCCTGTTGCTCGAGCTGGGTACTCATGGGGGGATAGACGTTGGCGTCGGAGCCGGTGACCCGATAGCCAAGCTGTTTTGCCAACACCGCCAGACCACCCATAAAGGTGCCGCAGATCCCGAGAATGTGAATATGCATACCGCTTCCTTTCGCAGTAAAGGGAAGTGCGCATTCTAGGGGGTGTTGCGGTGGTGGCACAAGCCGCACTCATGGTGAGAGGCCCACAGATGCTGCACCGGAAGCAGAAATCTTGTCACTGTTGGGGTGTGCGAGGCTGGAATGGGAAGGTGGGCTTTATTTGAGGCTTTATTTCGTGTCGCACTTTCTTACAATTCTTCGGTTTTGTGACGCACTCTACAGTTTTACGATATCGCCCTTTTCCAAAGGAGAGTCCCCATGGGCAAGTTCCTGCTTTGCTATCTGGTCGGTGGTCTGGTGGCCATCAGTTGGGCTGCGTTGCCCGCTCATGGTCCCTGGGATCAGTGGGATCTCGCGATTTTTCATACCGTCAACGGCTGGCTCGGGCAGTCGGCGCTGTGGGGCGATCTGGTGGCCATCACCAATAATCGGCTGTTCGATCTGGCGGTACTGGCCTGTATGGGGCTGATCCTGGCCCGCTGTTTCTTCGCCCGGGATCTGGCGGGTCGTCGCCAGTTGGTGGCGATGGGCATAGTGATGTTGCTGAGCGCACTGGTGATCAACCAGCTTGGCCACCGATTGCCGGTGGAGCGACCCAGCCCGACCCTGATGGTGGCCGATGCGCTGCGGGTGACCCAGATCAGCGGTATTCCGACCAAGGACTCTTCCGGTGATAGCTTCCCGGGGGATCACGCTCTGTTCCTGATGATCTTCGCCGGCTACGCATTGCGCTATCTGCCGCGCTGGGCGGGAGTCACCGCATTGCTGATGGTGCCGATCTTTTCCGCGCCGCGCATTCTGGCTGGCGCGCACTGGTTTACCGATGTCTATGTCGGCGCGTTGGGGCTGGCGACCCTCTGCCTGCCCTGGCTGCTGTTGACCCCGCTGGCGGATCGGCTGATAGAGCGCATCGCCCCCCGATTGTCCCGTGTGCCGCTGCTGCGCAGTCAGGCCCACTGATTGAATGTCGCAAAACAAAACGCCCCGACATGAAAATGTCGGGGCGTTTTGTTATCCACCCACGAGATATCAGCCTTGATAGCCGTTCGGGTTGTTGCTTTGCCAGCGCCAGGTATCGACCATCATCTGCTCCAGACCGCGCTCAGCCTGCCAGCCCAGCTCGGCACGGGCCAGTGTCGGCTCTGCCCAGCACTCGGCGATGTCGCCCGGGCGACGGGGTTTGATCTGGTAGGGAATGGGTCGGCCGCTGGCCGCTTCAAACGCCTTGACCATCTCCAGTACCGAGTAGCCCTGACCTGTGCCCAGGTTGTAGGTGAAGACGCCGGTGTCGCTCTTGATGCGCGCCAGTGCTTTCAGGTGGCCGATGGCGAGATCCACCACATGGATGTAGTCACGTACGCCGGTGCCATCCGGGGTCGGGTAGTCGTTGCCAAATACCCCCAGCTCCTTGAGCTTGCCGACACCCACCTGGCTGATATAGGGCAACAGGTTGTTGGGGATGCCGTTGGGATCTTCACCAATCAGGCCGCTCTCGTGGGCGCCGACCGGGTTGAAGTAACGCAGCAGTACGATAGCCCAGCGGGGATCGGATTTGGCGAGATCGCGCAGGATCTCCTCCACCATCAGCTTGGAGCGACCATAGGGGTTGGTGGCGCTGGTGGGGAAATCTTCCCGCAGCGGTACCGAGGCGGGATCGCCATAGACAGTGGCCGAGGAGCTGAATACCAGCCGGAAAACCCCGGCCCTGGCCATCTCTTCGCACAGCACCAGAGTGCCGCTGATGTTGTTCTGGTAGTAGGTGAGCGGGATCTGGCTCGACTCCCCGACCGCCTTGAGGCCGGCGAAGTGGATGACCGATTCGATCTGGTGGTTGGCGAACAGCTGCTGCAGGCAGGCTCTGTCCAGCACATCCCCTTCGACGAAGGTGACCGGTTTGCCGGTGATCTGCTCGACCCGCTTGAGTGACTCCGGTGAGGAGTTGGAGAGGTTGTCGAGTACCACGACCTGCTGCCCCGCGCCGAGCAGCTCAACCAGGGTGTGGGAGCCGATATAGCCGGCGCCCCCTGTGACCAGTATTGTCATTTTTTATCCCGTGTTCTGGTGAAACTGGGGCAGAGTCTAGCGCCCCTGTCTACTTGGGAAAAGGTTGGGATACCGATGACGCCTTCACCTCGCTGTAAAAAAGCCTTCACCACGCCTCAATAATCGAGACTGATATCCCCTTTCGCAGTGCAGGAACAGGCCAGTGCCACGCCGCTCTCCAGATCCTGCGCACTCAGGGTTATCACGCTCTGGCGCTCGATGTCACCTGTGGTGGTGCAACGACAGCTGCCACATACCCCGGCACGACAAGCCGCCATCATGGTTTCGCCCGCCGCTTCCAGTGCTGCCAGCAGGGTCTGACCCGGCAGGATCTTCACCTTTTTGCCGCTCTTTTTCAGGGTCAGCCAGAAGTGGTCGCTGGTGGTGGCGGGCTCTGCGGAGGGAAGACCAAAGGACTCCTGATGCAGCTGCTCCGGCGGCAATCCCAGCTCCGTCAGCATGGCCCTGACCGCAGCCATATAGGGGGCCGGGCCACAGAGATAGACATGGCGTTCGCGCAGATCTGGGGCCAGTTCGGCCAGCATGGCGGGGGTGAGTCTGCCAACCCAGGGGTGATCTGAAGGGGCTTGTTCCAGTACTTTCTCCAACACTAAAGCGTGGCGCACGCCGGAATGAGCCGCAGCCAGCGCAGTCAGCTCCTCGGCAAAGATCACATCCTCTGGCGAGCGGGCGCTGTGAATAAAGCGGATGTCGGCATCCGGCCGTTTGGCGAGCTCGTCCCGCACCATGGACCACATGGGGGTTATGCCGGATCCAGCGCTCAAGAGCAGCGGCCGTTCACAGGGCAGAGCGGTCAGGTTGAAATCGCCGAACGGGCCATCGGCCCGTATTTGATCACCCACCTGCAAGGTCTGGTGCAGATGGCGGGAGACCCGTCCCACCTCCTTGATGGTCACCTGCCAGCACGAGTCTTGCGGGCTGGAGGAGAGGGTGTAGGCGCGGCACTCGGGCTTGCCGTCAATCTCGGTGTGCAGGGTGATGCACTGGCCAGCCAGTACGGGGGGCAGGCTGCCTGCAACCGGCGCCAGCTGCCAGCTCACTACGTCGTGGGTGTTCTGTTGGCGGCCAATGCAGGTGAGGGTGAGAGCGGTCATCACAAGGCTCCTTATGTTTGAACAAATTTGAAAAGGGTTGAGAAACGTCTGATGAAAAAGCCGGATTCAGAAAAAAGGCGAGCCGGGCGGCTCGCCAAACGCTTACAACATAACGCTTACAACATGCTGAGCGTGTAAGGCGGATATGGTGCCGATCAGGCCGCCAGTATTTCCGCCAGATCCGCTTCGGCTGTGGTGGTCCCTTTCAGGCCAAACTGCTCCTCCAGCACCTTGAGCAGGGCCGGGGTGAGGAAGGCGGGGGCGGTCGGGCCGGTACGGATGTCCTTCACCCCGAGGGAGAGCAGGGTGAGCAGAATGACGATGGCTTTTTGCTCGAACCAGGAGAGCACCAGCGTCAGCGGCAGATCGTTGATGCCGCACTCGAACGCTTCGGAGAGCGCCAGTGCCAGCTGGATGGCGGAGTAGGCATCGTTGCACTGACCGACGTCCAGCAGGCGTGGAATACCGCCGATGTCGCCAAAGTCGAGCTTGTTGAACTTGTACTTGCCGCAGCCCAGGGTGAGCAGCAGGCTGTCTTTTGGTGCAGCCTTGGCAAATTCGGTGAAGTAGGCGCGCTCGGCCTTATCGCCATCACAGCCCCCCACCAGGAAGAAGTGGCTGATCTCTCCGGCTTTCACCTTCTCGATCACTGCGGGCGCTGCCTGCATCAGGGCGTTGCGGGCAAAGCCGATGGTGATGAAGTGCTCCAGCTCGGTGTGCTTGAAGCCTTCCAGTGCCAGTGCTTTCGCTACCACGGCGGAGAAATCATCCCCCTCCAGATGGGTTACGCCCGGCCAGCCGACGATGGAGCGGGTGAAGATGCGATCTGAGTAGTTGCCCACATTCGGGTCGATGATGCAGTTGGAGGTCATCACCACCGAGCCCGGGAAGTTGGCAAACTCCTTCTGCTGGTTCTGCCAGGCGGAGCCGTAGTTGCCCACCAGATGGGGGTACTGCTTGAAGAAGGGGTAGGCCAGCGCGGGCAGCATCTCGCCGTGGGTGTAGACATGGATGCCGGTCCCTTTGGTCTGCTCCAGAATGAGCTTGAGATCCATCATGTCGTGGCCGGAGACCAGAATGCACTTGCCGGGGATCGGCGTGACCCTGACCTGGGTCGGTTCCGGGTGGCCGAAGGCGCTGGTTTCACCCAGATCCAGCATCTCCATGATTTTGAAGTTAAGCTGACCGATCTCCATGGCGCAGCTGAACAGCCGACCCATTTCGCTCGGGTCTGTGCTGAGCCAGCTCATGATGCGGTGGAATTCGGCGGCCACCTCGTCACTCTGCTGATCCAGCACCCGGGCGTGCTCCATGTAGGCGGCGGCGCCCTTGAGGCCGTAGAGGCAGAGCAGGCGAAGCCCCATGATGTCTTCGTTCACCTCGCTCTTGCCCCGATTGGGGGCGGCTGGCGCGGCATGGGCAAGTTGCTCCAGCAGCTCGGCACCGGGCTCGAAGTTGGCGGATGGCGGCAAGTCGTTTACCTGCACGGCCATGGCGGTCAGACGATCGGCCAGCTGCTGGCGATAAGCAAGGGCCTGATTGACGTAGGCCACGATGCGGGCGGAGTCGAAGTTGACGTTGGTGAGGGTGGCGAAGAAGGCCTTGGGCACGAAGGCATCGATTTCGCGGTCGATGATGTTGTGCTCGCGGGCGGCCTGCGCCCAGGCGCTGAGCCCTTGCAGGGTATAGATCAGCACATCCTGCAGATCCGAGGTTTCCGCCGTCTTGCCGCACATACCTTGTGCGTAAGCACAGCCGTTGCCAGCCGGGGTACGAATTGTCTGTTCACATTGCACACAAAACATCATGTCTCTCCTAATTGGACATTTCAGTTGTCTGTTTTGTGGCGATTCTATTCCTCTCGCGAAAAACTTAATAGGCATTCAATTTGCCAATTAAGATTCCCTTGATGCAGATCAAAAACAAAAAAAGCCGCCCAAACAGGGCGGCAAGCGGGTGGCTAACAGGAGAGACAACTCAGGTTTGCAACAAAACTCAATTTAACAATGGGTTAGGCCAGATAAGCACGCAGCATCCAGACCAGTTTTTCCTGCTGCTGCACATAGTCGGAGAGGATGGAGGCGGTGCCCTCATCACCGGCTTCGGCAGCCTGGCCCAAAATACGGCGTTGGGCGACCAGTAGCTCACGGAAGCTCTCCAGCAGCGATTCGACACAGGCGCGGCCATCGTGCAGCCCCTTCTGCTCGGGGATGGCTGAGACTTTCAGGTAGTCGCTGAAGCTGTGCATGGGCACGCTATCCAGTGTCAGGATCCGCTCGGCCAGGGTATCGACTTTCAGCAGCAGGTCGTTGTAAATCTCTTCAAATTTCAGGTGCAGTTCGAAGAACTGGTTGCCACGGATATTCCAGTGGAAGCCGCGCACGTTCATGTAGAGGATCTGGTAGCTGGCCAGCAATTTGTTCAACTCGGCTGCCAGGACTTGTGATTGAGCAGTATCAAGACCAATCGGGCTTTTCATCATTCACCTCCAGATGTGGAAATCGGTTTGAAATTGTCTTTCGGAACGCAGTAAGAGTAACGCCTTGCAAAATAGAGGGACAATCGCTCGTGGCTAACGGTTTGATAGCTAATGGCTATCAAACCGTACGTAGTCGTGCGGGGGGATCAGGAGACGTATTTTTCGAGCAGCGCCATCAGGATGGCCTGACATTCGCGGTCTGCTTCGCTATCGACCTTGCTGGCGCGAAAGTGGAGCTGAAAGGCGCGCATGACGGCGCGGCTCTGCTCATCCCACTGGCCAGTCTGGGGCAAGCCATAGCCATAGCGGGCCAGCTGCTGTTGCCACATGGCCGCATCCCATTCAGGCAGGGGGCTGGCCAGCAGCGCGGCAACCCGAGCTTCATCGGGCCAGGCACCGACCCCGTATTCCAGATAGAGCTGGCGCCAGGGGAAGTGGGGGCCAGGGTCCTGTTTGCGCTCGGGGGCGACATCGCTGTGGCCCAGTACCTGAGTGGCCGGGATCTGGTAGCGGGCGACCAGCTCCTGACTGAGGGCGCCGACGGCGGCAATCTGCGCCGGGGTGTAGGGTTGCCAGCGCCGCGCTTCGGGGGCCAGCTGCTCATCTTGCGGTGGATAGCCGAGGTTGACGATCTCGATGCCAAGGGAGCTGGCATTGAGCCCGGCATATTGGTGCCAGCGGCTTCGCCCTGCATGCCAGGCGCGTTCGCTGTCCGGCACCAGCTGATAGATCGGCAGCGGGGTCTCGCGGTTTTCGCGGGGGATCAGGTAGTGGGCGCTCACCTTGTGCTCCGGCTCGGTCAGCAGGCGCAGGGAGTTGGCATCATCTTCGTCGGTGTAATGGAGGATCAGAAAGGCGATGCGGGCGTTCTGGTTGGCACTTTGATAGCGGGTAGAGAGCTGATACCCGGCCGGAGTGCAGCCACCCAGCAACAGGAAGAAGAGGGGGAGTAACAAGCACCAGCGCCATCCCCCTGCTGCAGCCGGTCCGGTGAGCGTGGTAAGAGTGAGTCGCTGGTGCATGTCGAAGGCTCTGCTCGGTCAGCCGCGCTGCTTGTTAGCCGCGGTACTTGGCAGTGAGGCCGATCAGGAAGTTGCGCAGGATCTGATCCCCGCAATCCTGATAGTGCTTGTGATCCTTGGAGCGGAACAGGGCACTGAGCTCGGATTTGGAGAGGCTGAAGTCGGCGAGTTTGAGGGTGCCGAGCATATCCTCTTCTTTGTAGTTGAGGCCAATGCGCAGCTTGCGCAGGATCAGGTTGTTGTTGATCCGGTTCGGGATCACCTGGGCGGGGGCATCTGCTCGCACACCACGGCGGGCGATGATGAAGCCATCCAGAAATTGGCTCAGGGCCGCATCGGGGCAGGCAACATAGCCTGCTTCTTGCTCTTCCCCTTCCGCCGCTTCTTTCATCAGCCAGCTGTGCAGATCGGTGTGGGTGACCGGCAAGTTGCCTTTGGCGAACATGTCGACCATCTCATCGTTGCTGATGGTGAGGGCGTAGCGCAGACGGCGCAGAATATCGTTGTTGGTCATGATGACTCCTGTTTAAACGGCGCAACTTTACCATCTGGCGGCCCCCGCGTCAGAAAAAGCGGGGACCGATACAGTTTCAATCAAGCAAATTTGCTTCAGGGAAGATAGCGGGGTGCCTCCTGACGCACCAGTTCCAGCGCATCCTGCAGCTCCAGCAGTTCGGGCTCCAGCTCGCTGACCACCATGCCGTCCCGCAGTTGCTGCTCCAGCTGGGAGAGTAGCCGCTGCAAGCCGGGCACCCCGGAGTAGGCGCAACCACCGTTAAGGCGGTGGATCTGGGTCAACACCTCCTCATCGGCAATTTCACTCGCCAGCGCGGCATCCAGCACTGGCTCGACTTCGTCGAAACTGGCGAGCAGCATGGCCAGCATCTCTTTGGCGAGCTCCTCTTTCCCCGCCGCCTGACGCACCGCCAGTGCCCAGTCGATCTGCTGGGCACCGTCATTCTGGTGACGGCGATGGGCAAAATCGGTGATGAGCTGGGCCAACATGCTCTCGTCGATGGGCTTGGTCAGATAGTCATCCATCCCCTGGCGGATCAACCGCTCCCGTTCACCGGGAATGGCGTGGGCGGTCACCGCCACGATCGGGGTGGTGGTGTTGAGGGACTGGTTGCGGATCGCCTGGGTGGCGCTGATGCCATCCATGATCGGCATCTGGATATCCATAAAGATGATGTCGAATGGCTGGCTGCGGGCCTGTTTGACCGCCTCTTTGCCGTTTTTGCACACCACCACCTGGCTGACCATCTCCTTGAGCATGGCGGCGATCAGCTTGAGGTTGGCGGCGTTGTCATCCACCGCCAGCACCTTGATCGGCTGCAATGGGTGGTGGGCGGGCTGCGCTGGCAGTTTGTGGCGGCTTGCTTCCGGTGAGAGCAGGGCGTGCAGCAGCTTGCGATGGTTGACCGGTTTGGAGAGGCAGTGCTGGGCGCCGTGGGCCAGCATAGCTTCATAGAGCGCCGGTTCGTGGCTGCTCAGCAGCACTATGGTGTTCTGCTGCTGACCGCTCAGGCTATCGAGCCGCTGGAGCACTTGCTGCGGTATGTGTCGGGTGCTGCTGCCGATCAGCACCATATCCTGCTCGCTCATTTCAGGCCAGGGGGCGTCAATTGCCAAGGGGTGTACGTCGAGCTGCCACTCGGCCAGCAGCGCAAGCAGCGAGGCCTGGGCGAAGGCGTCCGGCTCCAGCAGCCAGAGCCGTTTACCCTGAATACGATCCAGCGGCAGCTGGTCGGTTTGAGGCAGCGGTGAGACCTCCACATCCAGACTGAACGAGAAGGTCGAGCCCTGGTCCAGTACCGATTCAAAACGGATCTGGCCACCCATCTGCTGTACCAGCTTCTGGGTGATGACGAGGCCAAGCCCGGTGCCGCCGTAGCGGCGAGAGATGGAGGAGTCGGCCTGGTTAAAAGCCTGGAATAGCTGGCGCTGTTGCTCTGGCGAAATGCCGATGCCGGTATCGCTGATCTGGACGTTGAGTCTCACCTTGTGGTGGCCGCTGCCGATCTGTTCGATATGGACATCTACGTTGCCCTGCTCGGTGAACTTGATGGCGTTGCCAGTGAGGTTGGTCAACACCTGTTGTAGCCGCATGGGGTCACCGGTGAGGGTGTCTGGTACGTTCGCATCCACCCGTAGCGAAAGCTCCAGCTGTTTGTCGTGGGCACTGGGGCCGAGCAGGTGCATGGTTTCGTTGAGGGTGTCGCGCAGGCTGAATGGAATGTGCTCCAGCTGCAGCTTTCCCGCCTCCAGCTTCGAGAAGTCGAGGATGTCGTTTATGATGCCAAGCAGGTTGCGCGCCGACTTCTCGATGGTCTGCATGTAGTCGGTTTGGCTCGGGGTCAGGCTGGTTTTCAGCAACTGGCGGGTGAAGCCGATGACCCCGTTGAGCGGGGTGCGTAGCTCGTGAGACATGTTGGCCAGAAACTCTGATTTGACCCGCGCTGCCTCCTGCGCCCGTTTTTTGGCCATGTCGAGCTCGACGTTCTGGATCTCGATCTGCTCCAGGGTTTCGCGTAAGTCAGAGGTGGCCTGATCGATATTCTGTTGCATCTCTTCGTGATATTCGGAGAGCGCCTTGGCCATGGCGTTGATGCCGTTTTTCAGCATATCCAGCTCGCCGGTGAGCTGGCCGCTGACCCGGGTATCGAGCCGCCCTTCCCTGATCTTGTGCACCGCCTGCACCATGTGGGTGATGGGCTGGGTCACGCTCTTGACCAGCCGGAAACCAAACAGGGTGCTGAAGGCGACGCCGATGATCACCATGATGATGGCGAAGAAGGTATCGCGGTACTGCAGTAGCATGGCCCGATCTGTGGTCATCTGCATCGCGATATAGCCGATCATCGGTGGCTCGGCATCGCTGGGCAGCGGGAAACCGTCCATGCTGGTTTCGGCCTGGATCGGGGTACGCAAAATGATGTCGTCCCCCTGCAAGGTGATGCTGGTCAGATCCGGGATCGGCACCCCATCTGGCAATCTGAGGCGGGTGAAATCCCGGTGATAGTTCGAGGTGACGAACAGCTGGTTGTCCTGGGTGAAGACAGCGATGGACTTGATCAGCGGAGAATTTTTGCGGTGGGTCAGGCCAATCAGCCGCTTGAGGGACTCGCGGCTGTGCTGGGTCATGCCATATTCACTGGCAATCGCCAAGGGTTCAATGATGTTGATCCCCTGATCGATGAGGTTGTTTTCCAACTGCTGATAGCGGTGGAAGGTAAAGTAACCGGCCATCAGGCCACCGATGATCAGGGTGGGCAAAATGGTAAAGGCGAGAACGCGTGCTCTCAGGCCATATTTGGTCATACGAACAGGTCACCAGTGAACTGGATTGGCGATAGGGTCGATGGCAATACACGGGCTCTGTGGCCGTATTTGGTCATACTATTATTCTTGTGGGACAATACCCAGCTGCAGATTCCACAATCATGACATAGCCACCTATAGGCACCAAGTTTTATGGCCCAGTTTTTCAAGCCCCAAAAGAAGTCAACCCAGCTCCAACGTATTGAATTTACGATAGGCAGTCTGGATCATCATTGCGTCGGTATTGGTCGTCACCAGGGTAAGGCGATCTTCGTTGAAGGGGCGCTGCCCGGCGAGGTCGTCAAGGCTCGCATCACCGAAGACAAGAAACAATATGGCCACGCGGCGTTGCAACAAGTGGTGACGCCAGCGGCTAATCGCATTGCCCCCTTCTGCAGCCACTTCCGCGAGTGCGGCGGTTGCAATGCCCAGCAGATGTCAGTAGCCGATCAGCAGAGTGCCAAGGCGGCGGGACTGGTCAGTCTGTTCGAGCGGTTGGGCAATATTCAGGCCCCGGCACTGGATCCGGTACTGACCGGTGAAGATCGTGCCTACCGCCGGGTCTGTCGACTGGCCATCAAATTTGACAAGAATGGTCGCTGCACCCGGGTCGGTTTTCGCCGTCGCAACAGCAACGATTTGGTTGAAATCGACGGCTGCCCGGTGCTGACTGCACCGCTCTCGGCACTTATCCCGCCGCTGCGTGAGTGCCTCAACCGGCTCAAGAGCCAGCGCGAGCTGGGCCACGCCGAGCTTATCCAGGCCGAGCAGGGGATTTTGATGCTGCTGCGCCATACCGGTCGCCCCAATGAGGCGGATCGCGCCCTGCTGGTGGCGTTTGCCCAGGCGCAGGGGATCGACCTCTACCTGCAGGCGGCGGATGAGCGTATCGAAGCGCTGCAGCAACAATTTTCCCCGTCCTACTCACTGGATGGCCTGTCTCTTGCATTTGTTCCCGGTGATTTCATTCAGGTCAATGGCCCGATCAACCAGAGCATGGTGGAGCAGGCGTTGGCATGGCTCGGCGCGACCAAAGATGACAAGGTGCTCGATCTGTTCTGCGGCATAGGTAACTTCACCTTGCCACTGGCCCATCAGGCCCGGGAAGTGGTCGGTGTCGAAGGTGAGCTGGCCATGGTGCAGCGGGCTGAAGAGAACGCCCGCCGCAACGGCATCACCAATGCCCGTTTTTACAAGGCGGACCTGAGCGGTGACATCGTCGGCATGTCCTGGGCGCGGGAAGGGTTTGATCTGGTGCTGCTGGATCCGGCTCGCCCCGGTGCGCTGGAAGTGATGGGGCACGTAGTGAAACTTTCCCCCAAGCGGGTGGTCTATGTCTCCTGTAACCCGGTCACCCTGGCTCGCGACAGTCAGGTGCTGGTGAAAGGGGGCTACCGTCTGGTGCGTCTCGGCATGCTCGACATGTTCCCTCACACAGGCCATCTGGAATCCATGGCGCTGTTTGAGCGGATCTAGGAAACGGATGCCCAGATGCGCCACCGCGGCCATCTGGCGTCTTTGGTTCGGTTGCGCGAGAGCGACAAAAGCTCACCCAGTGTGACAGCTTGGCGCTGTTTGGGCTGTCGTGATTGGGGTAAGCTAGGCACTCGTACATAGGTAGGGCCGGTGGGGCTACTCTATTGTCTTTTTTGACAATATGCCTTGAAAAGCCTCCCAAACATCCCCATTTGACGCAGTCTCATGAGGAGAGAAAGCGTTAGCTTTCGGCCCGATAATTTAAAGGATTGATACCATGGTGGCGGTTCGCGATATTCATTTGAAAGATAACTTCACTCTGGAGGAGTGGGTTGGCTCACTCGCACTCAGTGACAGTGACAAAGATCAGCTGCGAACTGTTTACCAGTATTGTTTGACGCTCGGAGACGAAGCCCTCACCAGTCGCCTGCTGGTGCGTGGCGTCGAGATGGCGGGCATCTTGTTGATGCTCAGCATGGATCTCGGCACCCTCAAGGCTGCGATCATCTATCCCTTCGTCGAGGCGGGTCTCATCAGCCAGGAGCGGATGGACGAAGACTTCGGCCCCAAGATCGCCAAGTTGGTGGAAGGGGTGCTGGAGATGGAAGCGATTCGCTCCCTGCAGACCCTCCATCGTAGTGAAACCTCGCCGGAACAGGTCGATAACGTGCGCCGCATGTTGCTCGCCATGGTCGAGGATGTGCGCGCCGTGGTGATCAAGCTGGCGGAGCGGATCGCCTGCCTGCGGGAAGCAAAAAAAGCGGATGAAGAGACCCGGGTCTTGATGGCTCAGGAGATCACCAACATCTATGCGCCGCTGGCCAACCGGCTCGGCATCGGCCAGCTCAAGTGGGAACTGGAAGATCTCGCCTTCCGTTACCTGCACCCGGACACCTACAAGCAGATCGCCAAGCAGCTCGATGAAAAGCGTCTTGATCGGGAGCGTTACATCCGCGAGTTTGTGCAATCCCTGCGGGATGGCCTCAAAGAGGCGGGGGTCGAGGCTGAAGTCAACGGTCGTCCGAAACACATCTACAGCATCTGGCGCAAGATGCAGAAAAAACACCTCGAATTCAACGAGCTGTTCGACGTGCGTGCGGTGCGGGTAGTCACCAAGCGGCTGCAGGATTGTTATGCGGCGCTCGGCATCGTTCATACCCACTTCCACCATATTCCCCGCGAGTTTGACGACTATGTCGCCAACCCCAAACCCAACGGTTACCAGTCGATCCATACCGTGGTGGTCGGGCCCGAGGGCAAGACCGTCGAGATCCAGATCCGTACCGATCAGATGCATCAGGATGCGGAACTCGGCGTGGCGGCTCACTGGCGCTACAAGGAAGGGGCCCATGCGGTCAACAAGGCCAACAACTTCGAAGACAAGATCGAGTGGCTGCGCAAGCTGCTTGCCTGGCAGGAGGATCTTTCCGAGAGTGGTTCCCTGCTCGAGGATCTGCGCAGTCAGGTGTTCGAAGATCGGGTCTACGTCTTCACCCCGAAAGGGGATGTGATCGACTTGCCAGCAGGTGCGACTCCGCTCGACTTTGCCTATCACGTCCACAGCATGATCGGCCACCGCTGCATTGGTGCCAAAATTGATGGCCGCATCGTGCCGTTCACCTACGCGTTGCAGACCGGCGATCAGGTCGAGGTGATCACCCAGAAGGAGCCGAACCCGAGCCGCGACTGGATGAACCCCAACTCCGGCTTCCTGCGCTCCAGCCGGGCGCGGGCCAAGGTGGCGACCTGGTTCAAAAAGCTGGATCGGGACAAGAACATAGTGGCCGGTCGCGAGCTGTTCGAGAAAGAGCTGGATCGCCACAACCTCAGCATGTCCAAGATCGACAAGGGCAACATGCTGCGCCGCTTCAATCAGGAGAGCACCGACGATCTGCTGGCCGGGATTGGCAGTGGCGATATCCGCATCAATCAGGTGCTCAACTATCTCGACACCTGCTACAACAAGCCGACGGCGGAGGAAGAAGATCGCCGTCTGCTGGAGAAGCTGGAACAGAAGGCCAATGCGCCGCTGCGCCACAAACCCAAAGATCACATAGTCGTGGAAGGGGTCGGCAACCTGATGACCCATATCGCCCGCTGCTGTCAGCCGATCCCGGGAGACTCCATTCAGGGCTTCATCACCATGGGGCGCGGCGTCTCCATCCATCGGGAGGATTGCGAGCAGCTCAAGGAGCTCTGCCGTCGTAACCCTGAGCGGCTGATCGATGCGGTGTGGGGGGAGAACTACTCCGGCGGCTACGGTCTCACCATCCGGATCATCTCCAACGATCGCTCCGGCTTGCTGCGCGATATCACCACAGTGCTGGCTAACGAGAAGATCAACGTGATGGGGGTGCGCTCGCGCTCGAATGTGCGTGAGCAGACCGCCGAGATCGACATGGAGCTGGAGATCTACAACATCAACGCCTTCAACCGGGCGTTGGCCAAGCTCAGCCAGCTTAACGATGTGATCAGCGCCAAGCGTCTCTGATTGTCATCAAGAACCAACTCGTGACCGACCGCCAGGTCGGTCACTGTTTTCCCCCTGTGGTACGCATCAACAAGCGAAGATCCCATGTTCCAGCGTTACGACCGCTCTCACTTGCTCGACATGAGATTGACCGGCTGCGCGGCTTGATGTTGCTTGATCCCCCTTTAACGAATCGATAGTGAGTAGCCCATGTCTCAACGTTACGACCTTCCCCAACTGCTCGACATCATGGCTCGTCTGCGCGATCCGCAAACCGGTTGCCCCTGGGATCTGAAGCAGAACTTCCAGAGCATAGTGCCGCACACCCTGGAAGAGGCCTATGAAGTGGCCGATGCCATCGAGACCGAGGATTGGCAGGGATTGAAAGGGGAGTTGGGTGATCTGCTGTTTCAGGTGGTCTTTTATGCCCAGCTTGGCAAGGAACGAGGACTGTTCGATTTTGCCGATATCATCGATACGGTGAGTGAAAAGCTCATTCGCCGCCATCCTCACGTCTTTTCTGATGCAGACCTCGATAATGAGCAGGCAGTGAAGGCCAATTGGGAAGCGGAAAAAGCCAAAGAACGCGCTGCGCTTGATAAAGAGAGCGTGCTGGACGATATCCCGCTCTCCTTGCCCGCCTTGACCCGCGCCGCAAAAATTCAGAAACGCTGCGCCACCGTCGGCTTTGACTGGAAGACTCTCGGGCCGGTGGTGGACAAGATCCACGAAGAGATCGACGAAGTGATGGAAGAGGCGTTGATGGCCGATGTGGACGAGGCGCGGGTAAGCGATGAACTCGGCGACCTGCTGTTTGCCACCGTCAATCTGGTGCGCCATTTGGGCAAGGATCCGGAGCAGGTGCTGCGAGGCGCCAATGGCAAGTTCGAGCGGCGCTTTCGTCAGGTTGAGCAGTTTATCGCCGCAGAAGGCTTGAAAATGACCGATTGCACCCTTGAAAAGCTCGATGCTGCCTGGGATCGGGCCAAGGAAACCGAGCAAAATTGATTTGGCGCAAGATGGGGTGACGATGAGCCTGATAGATTTTTGTTCATTGTTTGGGAGAGGGGTTTTTGCTATATTGTTTCCCCGTCCTGCTTCATCCCCGAAGCACCCCTTAAAACTCCCTAAACTTCTTTCAGGTTCAGCATGACGACAAAATATATTTTTGTAACTGGTGGCGTTGTTTCATCCCTCGGCAAAGGCATTGCCGCAGCTTCTCTGGCGGCCATTCTGGAAGCCCGTGGTCTGGATGTGACCATCATGAAACTGGACCCCTATATCAACGTGGATCCGGGCACCATGAGCCCGACCCAGCATGGTGAAGTGTTCGTAACCGAGGACGGGGCCGAAACCGATCTGGATTTGGGCCACTACGAGCGTTTCATCCGCACCAAGATGACCCGTCGCAACAACTTTACCACCGGCCGTATCTACGCCGATGTACTGCGTAAAGAGCGCCGTGGTGACTATCTGGGTGCCACCATTCAGGTTATCCCGCACATCACCAACGCCATCAAAGAGCGGGTGATTGCCGGTGCCGAAGGCCATCAGGTTGCCATCGTCGAAGTGGGCGGCACCGTGGGTGACATCGAATCCCTGCCGTTCCTCGAAGCGATTCGCCAGCTGGCGACCATCGTTGGCCGCAACAACGCCATGTTCATGCACCTGACCCTGGTGCCTTACCTGGCGGCTGCCGGTGAAGTGAAGACCAAGCCGACCCAGCACTCCGTTAAAGAGCTGCTTTCCATCGGTATTCAGCCTGATGTGCTGATCTGCCGCTCTGACCGTGCCATTCCGGCCAACGAGCGCGCCAAAATTGCCCTGTTCTGCAACGTGCCAGAGCGCGCCGTCATCTCCATGAAAGACGTCGACTCCATCTACAAGATCCCTGCACTGCTCAAGTCCCAGAATCTGGACTCCTACTTCACCGAGCGTTTCGGTCTGGAGTGCAAGGAAGCCGATCTGTCCGAGTGGGAACAGGTTGTTTTCGAAGAGGCCAACCCGACTGCAGAAGTGACCATCGGTATGGTCGGCAAGTACGTATCCCTGCCGGATGCCTACAAGTCGGTCAACGAAGCACTCAAGCACGGTGGTCTCAAGACCCGTCTTTCCGTCACCATCAAGTACATCGACTCCCAGGATATCGAGACCCGTGGCTCCGAGCTGCTGGAAGGTCTGGATGCGATTCTGGTCCCGGGTGGCTTCGGTGAGCGTGGCGTGGAAGGCAAAATTCTGGCGGCCCAGTATGCCCGTGAGAACAAGATCCCCTACCTGGGTATCTGCCTCGGCATGCAGGTTGCCATGATCGAATTTGCTCGCAACGTCGCGGGTATGGCTGGCGCGCACTCTTCCGAGTTCAAGAAAGATTGTGCCTATCCGGTTGTCGGCCTCATCACCGAGTGGGTTGATGAAGAAGGTAACGTCGAGACCCGTACCGAAGGCTCTGATCTGGGCGGCACCATGCGTCTGGGTTCCCAGCTCTGCCACCTGGTCGAAGGTTCCAAGGTGCGTCAGATGTACGGCAGCCCGACCATTTACGAGCGTCACCGTCACCGTTACGAAGTGAACAACAAGCTGCTGCCGCAAATTGAAGCAGCCGGTTTGAAAGTGACCGGTCTCTCTGCCGACAAGAAGTTGGTGGAAATTATCGAGATCCCGGATCACCCCTGGTTTGTGGCAGCGCAGTTCCACCCGGAGTTCACTTCCACTCCTCGTGATGGCCACGCTCTGTTCGCCGGGTTTGTGAAGGCGGCAGGCGAGTATCAGAAGCGTAATTTGAAGTAATTTAAAATAAATGCGGTTGGGGCTCTGTGCCACAGCCGCTTTTTTTGGCATATTTTTGTTGTTTTTTTACGAAACCTGAGGAAATACACATGTCCAAGATCGTTAAAGTAATCGGTCGTGAAATCATCGACTCCCGTGGTAACCCGACCGTTGAGGCCGAAGTTCACCTGGAAGGTGGTTTTGTTGGTATGGCAGCAGCTCCGTCTGGCGCATCTACCGGTTCCCGCGAAGCGCTGGAACTGCGTGACGGCGACAAGAGCCGTTTCCTGGGTAAAGGCGTTCTGAAAGCCCTCGAAGCCGTAAACGGCCCGATTGCTCAAGCTCTGCTGGGTAAAGATGCCAAGGACCAGGCCGCTATCGACCAGATCATGATCGACCTCGACGGCACCGAGAACAAATCCAAGTTTGGCGCCAACGCCATCCTGGCTGTTTCCCTGGCTAACGCCAAAGCCGCCGCTGCTGCCAAAGGCATGCCGCTGTACGCTCACATCGCTGAGCTGAACGGCACCGCGGGTGTTTACTCCATGCCGCTGCCGATGATGAACATCATCAACGGTGGTGAGCACGCCGACAACAACGTCGACATCCAGGAGTTCATGATCCAGCCGGTTGGCGCCAAGACCCTGAAAGAAGCTGTCCGCATGGGCGCTGAAGTGTTCCACAACCTGGCCAAAGTGCTGAAGTCCAAGGGCTACAACACTGCAGTCGGTGACGAAGGTGGTTTCGCTCCTAACCTGAAATCCAACGCCGAAGCACTGGAAGTAATCGCTGAAGCCGTTGCTGCTGCCGGTTACAAGCTGGGCACCGACATCACTCTGGCGATGGACTGTGCTGCTTCCGAGTTCTACGACGCAGAGAAGAAAGAGTACAACCTGAAAGGCGAAGGTCGTATCTTCACCTCCAACGGTTTCTCTGACTACCTGGCTGACCTGACCACCAAGTTCCCGATCGTCTCCATCGAAGATGGCCTGGACGAATCTGACTGGGACGGTTTTGCTTACCAGACTGCTGAACTGGGCAAGAAAATCCAGATCGTTGGTGACGACCTGTTCGTAACCAACACCAAGATCCTGAAGCGCGGTATCGACAACGGTGTTGCTAACTCCATCCTGATCAAGTTCAACCAGATCGGTTCCCTGACCGAAACTCTGGCTGCCATCAAGATGGCCAAAGACGCTGGCTACACTGCCGTCATCTCCCACCGTTCCGGTGAGACCGAAGACGCGACCATCGCCGACCTGGCTGTTGGTACTGCTGCTGGCCAGATCAAGACCGGTTCCATGAGCCGTTCTGACCGTGTTGCCAAGTACAACCAGCTGATCCGTATCGAAGAAGCTCTGGGTGCCAAAGCTCCTTTCCGCGGTCTGAAAGAAGTTAAAAACCAGGCTTAATTTGCTGGTTTGCCAGCCTCGGCTGGAATGAAAAAACCGGAACCCTTGGGTTCCGGTTTTTTTTATGCCTGACCCTGCCACAACGGCCTGAGAGGCGAGGGCGTTGTGCCTTTAGTCTCGGGTCAGACAAAGGGGAGCATGCGCTGATAGCGCCCTGCATGCGCCTTGAAGCCCAGCTTTTCAAACAGGGCGATAGAGCTGACGTTATCTGCATCGATATCTGCGGTGAGGCAGGTGACTCCCAGTGTGTAGGCGTGGGCGAACAGCAATCCCAGCGCTTCCGACATAAACCCTCTGCGCCAGTATGCGGCATTAAGCAGGCAGCCCACCTCGCAGCAGTGGCCCGCCTCGTTGAAACTGTGCAGGCCGCAGGTGCCGATCACCTTGTTGCACTTCCGCTCGACAATCGCCCACTCCAGCGACTCACCCGTTTGCTCCAGCCGCACCACGCTCGCCATCATCTGCGTCACCATGGCGAGGGAGGTAAAGCAGGGATCAGAGGCAAACTTCATGGTCAGTGGATTGCCATACATCTCGAACAGATCGGCAGCATCCTGCGGGCCAATGGTGCGCAATACAACCCGAGTGCCGGTTAAGTCAGGCTTCATAAATATCCTTGTGATGTGTTACGCCAGCAAAGATACAGGTGAAAAATGAGACAGCGTGAAAGTCGGTCTTTAAAGGCAACTGGCACTATCACGAAATATTTGTATCGCGAACGTCCGATTACGCTTCGCTAATCGAGCCTACGGGCTAAATACATAATGAATCAAATAGTCGTTGATAAAAATGCTGAAGTGAGTACCTTTTCCATCATTTTGGATTTTTTTAACTTTTGACGGGATACTTTTATTCTTCTAAATAACAGCTAACGCCCGCTTAAGGGGCAGGCAACGCTACTACAAACTTACCCCATAACACTGTAATCACAAAAACTAACGCATAGTCAAAATGCCACGAGTTGGTTGTCACTCTTGAAGTGCTTGTTATATTTTTATTCGCAAACACCACACTTTATACAATAACCATGAGGATCTGATTCAATATAATTTGCTGGGTTAGGTTTACCTAAAATAAATGAGTTTACACAACTGGATTTTTTAAAAACCCTAATACCTAAGTAAGACAATGCATTACAAAATGCATTCATTTCAGCGGATGTATTAAGTTCATAACTTTCACCAGAAGTACAATCGAGCACCTGTTTATCTGATTTTTCTTTAGTAAAAGCAGGTAGCACAGCAATAGGAATCAACTTACCTTTAATTGTTTCATCTAGAAGCAAGTCGCCTACAACACAATGTCTAATACCATTCAAAATCAAGGCTTGAGCTATTTGACTTGCTTCTAAATCAGTAATGCCTTGAATGAATGGCTTAATCATAACATTAGTGGCAACACCAGAGTTATTGAGAACCCTAATGCTTTTTAACCTACTGTCGGGTGTATCAGAGTATGGTTCAATAACTCTAAAATTTTCAATTGAACTAATCGAAGTAGAGTACATTATATGTCCATAGTATTGATTTATGAAAATGATTTCACTCAAAATCTCCTGATGCAACTCATATCGGCTCATTATTTGAATAGGGTTACCTAAGTTTGCAAGCCTCTTTAACCAGTTCATCGAATGATGACATAAATTTTGATTATATCTTGGAAATGGATCTCCCCAAGCACCTATAGAAATAATTGAGCCATCTTTACCCATCTGAAAAAATTCATGTGATTCCAAATATAGAATAACTTGTTCTATATCAAATTCATTTTTTACTGCTTTTGTTGTATAACCTTTGTCATATATATAGCAAAAGTGACATTGCGCATTACAGCCTAATATTGGGCTGATAAAGATACGCCCTCTTTCGTAATCGGGTTTACGTATCACTTACAGTCTTCCCACAGTTTGGCAAAATACTTACTCCAATAAGAATAGCCCTCTCCTCGCGAAAACTCATAAGATATGGTCTGTTGACTTGATAGGTTTTTTAAATAAGGTCCGACATAAATTCTGTCATCTACTTTGAAATAAAAGTCTAAAGGTAAAGCATCGTAGAAACGGATTTCAATATCGTAACAATTTGATTTACCTTTCAATTCCGCAACCCAACTAGCCAAGCTTTCTATAGATTTTCTGGTAGAACCTACGACTAGGTCTTCTCGTTCATCTACTAAGTCTAATATTTTTGAATCTGGATTTAGGGTCAATATTTTAATTTTAACCCCTTTACCTAAAAGTTTTTCCATCTCATCAGATTTCATTTCCCTAAAAGCCTTAAGACCAAATGCCACAATCTCTACTGTATCCTTACACTTTGATAGAGATATATTTGTAGAAGCATTCATTTCTGATCTGGCTCCATAAATCGCCTCAACTCCCCAACGATCTATAATCTCAGCTCTTCTTTGACTTCTCAGCATATATTCTGAAGTTAAAAACATTATGATGTTACTTGCTAATATTGAGCAACCGACGCTGATCTGGATATTTTTCCAATCCGTATATTCGGGAGTGTAAAAAAGTGACGTCGCTATCAAAATTACTGATACTAGTATAGTTATCGTTGTTATCGTCTTAGTACTCCAGCGTTCTCTTGAACTAGCACTCATCATATTTTATTTCCTCATCTTAAAAAATATAACGTCAAAATCAGCCTCGCGTTTTTTCGTCGACTGCATTTTTTGGTTAGCCATTATTGCCAGAAGCTGTTCAAAATCAGGTTCAGCTTCGGGCTTAGTTTCCGGGCAATTAGGACACCCACCTTTTGGATCACTCTGCCTTCTTGCTAAAACCGAATCTCCACCGACTCCACACTACGCTTTGCCTCACCGTGATAAACCGCTTCGATATTATTGCCGTCCGGGTCGAGGACGAAGGCGGCGTAATAGCCGGGGTGATAATTGCGCTCGCCGGGAGCGCCGTTATCTTGGCCACCATGGGCCAGCGCGGTTTGATAAAAGCGATCCACCATGGCGTTGTCTTGCGCCTGAAAGGCGAGATGATGGCGGCCGGTCAGTACCCCCAGCGCGGCGGGGCTATCGACAACGGTGACAAACAGTTCGTCCGCCCAGAAGTAGCCGTCACCTGTGCCGCCCAATGGAATATCGAGGCTGGCCAGGGTGGCTGTGTAAAAGCGCTGGCTGGCGGTCAGATCCCTCACCACCAGCTGGATATGGTCGATCAGCCGACCGCGATGCAGAGTTTGTGTTTCCATACACCACCTTGATTTGAATGTTGTGGATGGGCCACCGGCTTGCCGGTCGCTTTGCTTTGACAAAAAGGGGCTGGGCAAAATTTGGCATGGCTACCGCCCCTGAATTTCAGCCTCCAGTCTGCTGCCTTTAACCAACGGGATGGGGTTGGCATGGCTCATGGGAGACTCCGACGAGGTGTGTGTTGCCAATCGGGTATATTAGCGGCGGGCAGGCGGAGGGAAAGGGGGAGATGGCGGATTCCTGAGCAAGATCAATAAATTAATGAGTAAGGCCGTTTGATCGCCAGTTGGTGGGATGGTGCGGGTCTTGCGCGGGAAGGTGAAGGGTTGGCAGGGCGTGATGTAGAAGGCGCGGTTTACTGTTGCTCGCCGCTTTCGATGTTTGCTTTTTCAAAGAAGCGGAGCGGCAGTGCCGCTCCGTATCAGGTTCAATCCTTGGTCGGGGTCTCTGTGCAGGTGAGGGTTGGCTGGCCGTAACGCTCCAGCGTGGCTTCGTCCCCTTTGGTGAAGAAGGTGAGGTTTTGCCCTTCATAACGGGCGCCGCTGGCGCTGGGGGCTTCATAGGCGAGCACTTGTTGCTGCTTGTCGCCCTCGCTCAGGTTGATCACCGCGACCGGTAGCTTGGCATCGTTATAGAAGTAGGTGGAGAGCATGACGTGCTGGCCGCACTGGTAGTTGACCGGGGTTGGCACCATCAGTTGGCCGCCGCTGATCTGCAGCTCGGTGAGCCGCAGCAGGTAGTTATCCTCCACGCACTGGCGCAGATCCTGCCCCTTCCAGCAGTCGTTGCGACCCTTGATCCAGCCGCGCTGCATGGCGCGCTCGGTCTTGAGCTGTTCGGGAGAGAGCGCAGCAATCGCCTTGGGATAGAGGACCGCCAATTCGTTATCAAGGGCTGCCAGTCCGGCATCCTTGCAGATCAGGGTTTCGACCGCTCCGGCTGCTTTGCCGCAGTCAAAGGAGGGGGTCGCAGCGCTGGCCAGCAGAGGGGCAAACAGCAGGGTGGCAAGCAAGGTCTTGTTCATCATAGATTCCAGCAAAAAGAGGGGCGTTGCCTACTACAGCACACTCTACAGGGCAATGCAGCAGAGGCGCCGAGCGCTTTTTGCAGGGGGAGGGGCGGTTGTGGCATAGCTCACTCTGGCGCGGAGGCGTTTGTTGTTGGCTGAGACAATAACGGGTTAACAACAGCGCGGAGGCGTCGCTATTTTGAGCGAACGCCCAGTGGGTGGCATTGCGCTTTCGCTCCGCCTCAAGTGACGTGCTAGATTGCCAGCTTTTGTTTATAACAAGCAGGCTAAAAATATGTTCAGGTTTTTGATGGGGGCCTTGTTGGCTATCACGCTGTCCGGTTGCGCCGCCATGTTCAATGGCACCAGCCAACAGGTTTCTATCCGCAGTCAGGATCCGGATGCGGAGATTTACGTCAACGATATGCTGCTGGGCCATGGCAATGTGATCACCTCGTTCAAGAAGAAAGAGAACTACATCATCACGGTCAGGCGTGCCGACTGCTACTCGGTGAGCATCCCGGTCTCCAAGTCGTTTGACGCCACCACCCTGCTCGGGATCTTTATCGATTTCGGCGTTGTCTCCATTCTGGTGGTCGATGGTGTCGGCACCGGTGCCTGGCAGAAGTTTGATCAGAGCGCCTATATCGTGGATCCACTCTGCAAGAAAGCCTGATAAGACCTGATGGGGGCATCGGGTGATGCATCCAGTCAACGGTTTTTACTGATGTGAAAAACCCGACCTTCCTTGCCAGAATGTCGGGTTTTTTGTGCGGGTAACGCCGGGGCCGAGGGGCGAGTTATCCAGTTGCTTGGTTAGGCGCAGTTGCTTGGTTTGGCGCAGCTGCTTGGTGTGCCGCCGTTGCTTAGGCCAGCGCCAGTTGCTGGCGGCTACGCCACAGCCGCTCGTGGAAGAAGAACACCACGGTATTGATGGCCGGTTCGATCGCCGCCATCACGCCACCGGTGAGCAGCTCGCCGCTCAGCAGGAAGGCAACCCCGAAGGCGATGCTGAAGTGCACCAGTGCGAAGCTGCTGGTCTTGGCCTGCAGGCTGTGGTTTGGCTTGAACTTGTGCCAGCCAAGGTCATGAAAGTAGAAGGCGACCGTGTTGACGGCGGGCTCGATCAGGGCGATCAGGCTGGCGGTCAGCAGCTCACCGGTCAGCAGGTAGGCCACGGTAAAGGCAACGATAAAGTGCAGGATGGCAAAGCTGATGGTTTTTTTCATGATGGCGGCTCCCTCTGTTGATGAGATGAGTATCCGCTAGAATGAGACTAAATGAAAACTATTCTCATCTATTGCCAAAATAGAGAAAACCTATCAACGGGCGAGTTGCCGGTGTGGTTCAGCGGTTGCCAATCGTAGCCAAGGCGATAAAGTACGGTTTCATCCACATTTGCCCATGAAAAAGGATCTTTCATGAATATCAATGCCACCCTGCTTGGCCAGTTCATTGCGTTGCTGATGATCATCGTTGGTGTCATCGCTTGGCGGCTAGCGCGCCGCAAGAGCGAGCATCCGGCGTTGGTCACCCTTATCTGCTCCCTGCTCTGCCTGTTTCCGCCCTTTGGCCTGCTGGCCCTGTTGCTGGTTGCGCTGAAACAGGATCTGCCCGCCCGCTCATAGAGTGCGCAACGGCTGGCGAACAGGTTCAGGCGGCCGCACACTCCTGCCGCACCAATAGAAAAAGCCCCATGACGGGGCTTTTGCTTTTCAACTCAGTGAGCACCGCGGGGGCGGGGGATTAACCCTCGACCTTGTTGAGCCACTCCACCTTGTACTGGGCTCCGGCACCCTGGGCCAGCTTGGCACACAGCGGTTTCAGGAAGGCCTCGATCTGCTCGTCCAGCATCCAGGGCGGGCTGATGATCAGCATCCCTGAGCCGTTCATGCCCCAATCGCTGGTCTGAGCGGCCACTTCCAGCTCGGCTACCAGCACGTTACCGAAGTTTTCCCGCTTGATGGCGCGCAGCATGTCGCGGGATTTGTCCGCCTCTTGCCCGAGGATCGGATACCAAAGGGCGTAGATGCCGGTCGCCCAGCGTTTCTGCGCCTTTTTCAGGGTATCGACCACGGCGAAGTAATCTTCCTTCAGCTCGTAGGGCGGATCGATCAGCACCAGCCCGCGGCGCGGGGTCGGCGGCAGCAGGGCGATCAGCCCCTCGAAGCCGTCACGGTGGTGCACGGCAACGCGGGGGTCATAGCCCATGTTGGCGCGCAGATCGTCCACCTCGTTGTTGTGTAGCTCCATCAGCGCCAGCTTGTCCTGCTCGCGGGAGAGGCGGCGGGAGAGCTCCGGCGAGCCCGGGTAGTAGTGCAGCTCGCCGCCGTCTCCTTCTTGACCGGGGTTCATCTCTTCGATGACGCCGAGATAGGGGGCCATGGCAGACCACTGGGCCCGCTCATCCCACAGGCGGCCGATGCCGTCGGCATACTCGGCCTTCTTCTGGGACCAGTCGCCGCGCAGGTCGTAGAGACCGCCACCGGCATGGGTGTCCAGCACGATGAAGGGCTTATCCTTCTTCTTGAGGGATTCGATGATCAGGGCCTGAACGGCGTGTTTCAGCACGTCGGCGTGGTTGCCGGCGTGAAAGGCGTGGCGATAGCTCAGCATATTAGGTCTCTGAGGGGCCCCTGTTGGGCACCCAATAACGATAGATAGTTCAACAAATTGCGGCTGTTGCCGCGATACAGGGAGAGGCTGCGCAGGGTCTGCAGCAAGACCCCTTGCTGCAGCCGTTCCAGCTCCAGCTCGTGGGCCAGCATGGTTTGGTACTCCTGCGCATCGACCCGTGCCTTGGCGCTCTGGCGCAGGGCGCGCCAGGGGGTCAGCACAGCTTCGGTCTGCACCAGTGCCGGTTGCAGATCGGTGAGATCGACCACGATGCCGAGCTGATCGAGCCGGTGCAACAACAGCGCCAGATTGACGTTGCCCCCCAGCGTTTGCACGGTGAGCCAGTCCTGACTGCGCTCACCATAGATCTTGCCACTCCAGTGCCAGAAGCCCAGCGGCGTCGGTAACTCGTGTACCGCGATCCGCTCGCTTGCCATCAGTTGCTCATCACGCAAAGAAGGCTTGCTCCATGGTTTCCAGCTCCTCAGAGAGGCTCATCCACTCCAGCTCAACGTCCTCCAGCTGCTCCTTGAGGGGGCCCTGGGATTTGAGCAGTTCGGAGAGCTGGTTCTTGGCGCTCTCTTCATAGATGGCAGGATCGGCCAGCTGGCTCTCGATGTCGCCAAGCTTGCCCTGCAGCTTCGCCATGCTCGCTTCGAGTTTTTCGAGCTTTTGACGCAGCGGGCGGGTCTGCTGGCGGAACTGGGCTTCAAGTCGTTTCTGATCCTTGCGTGCTACCGCCGAGTTGGCGGAGACCGGGCCATCCGCCGGTTTGGCGTTGGCCTCTTTCTCCTGCTCACCGAGCCACTTGTGGTAGTCGTCCAGATCGCCGTCGAACGGCTCGACCCGGCCACCGTGCACCAGATAGAAGTCATCGGTAGTGGTACGCAGCAGGTGACGGTCGTGCGACACCACCACCATGGCCCCTTCGAAGCCTTGCAACGCCATGGTCAGGGCGTGGCGCATCTCCAGATCCAGGTGGTTGGTCGGTTCATCCAGCAGCAGCAGGTTCGGCTTTTGCCAGGTGACGAGAGCCAGCACCAGCCGCGCTTTTTCGCCGCCGGAGAAGGGGGCCACCTTGTCGAGGGCCTTGTCGCCGTGAAAGCCGAAGCTGCCCAGATAGTTGCGCAGCTCCTGCTCCGATTTGTCCGGCGCGAGGCGGGCCAGATGATCGAGGGGGGTATCGTCAAGGCGCAGGGTTTCCAACTGATGCTGGGCGAAGTAGCCGATGCTGACCCCGGCGCTCACCTCCAGCTTGCCAGACAGCGGCGGGTTGGAGCCCGACAGCATCTTGATGAAGGTGGATTTACCGGCGCCGTTGCGACCGAGCAGACCGATCCGTGAACCCGGTACCAGGTTCATTTTGATCTTCTCCAGAATGACCTTGTCACCGTAACCAGCGCACAGGTTCTCCATGGCGATCAGTGGGGTCGGCAGGGCTGACGGCTGGCGAAACTCGAAGCTGAATTCGGAATCGGCGTGGGCGGGCAGGATCTTTTCCATCCGCTCCATCGCTTTAAGACGGCTCTGGGCCTGACGAGCCTTGGAGGCTTTGTAGCGGAAGCGGTCGACATACGCCTGCATGTGAGTCATTTCCCGCTGCTGCTTCTCGTACATGGATTGCTGCTGGGCCAGTTGTTCGGCGCGCTGCAGTTCGAAATCAGAGTAGCCGCCGGTGTACTCGTTGAGCTTGCCGTTCTCGATATGGATGATGCGGTTGATCACCGAATCGAGGAAATCGCGGTCGTGAGAGATGAGGACGAGCGTGCCCTGATAGCCCTTGAGCCACTTCTCCAGCCAGATCACTGCATCGAGATCCAGGTGGTTGGTCGGTTCATCGAGCAGCAGCAGATCGGATCGGCAAAGCAGCGCCTGGGCGAGGTTTAGACGCATTCGCCAGCCACCAGAGAAGCTGCGCACCGGCGAGCCGAGCTGCTCGTCGCTAAAACCCAGACCATGGAGCAGTTCGGCCGCGCGGGCGCGAATGCTGTAGGCGCCTATGGTGTCGAGCTTGCCATGCAGCTCGGCGACCAGCAGGCCATTGTCATCATGTTCGGCCTGCTGCAGCTGGCCTTCCAGAATGCGGAACTCTTTGTCGCCGTCGATCACGTAGTCGAGGGCGGAGCAATCGAGCGCCGGGGTTTCCTGGGCGACACCGGCAATCTGCCAGCCGACCGGCAGACTGAAAGCGCCGTTGTCGATGCTCAGCTCACCGCGAACCAGTGCAAAAAAGGTGGACTTGCCACAGCCATTTTTACCCACCAGGCCTACTTTGTGGCCGGGGTGAATGGTGGCGGATGCGTTGTCCAGCAGCTTGCGGCCGCCGCGGATCAGTTCGATTTGACTGGCAACTATCATGGAGAGGGTCTGCTTGCTCAAAATGGAGGAGAAAATCTGGCGCGGATCTTACGTGAAATGGCGAGGATTTGCACTTGAGCAAAGGGCTGGCCACTGGCTGGCGCGGTAAAAACATGCCATAACAGAGAAACCAGTTCAGTTCGCGGAGGTTAGCATGCATATCAGGGATATTATGACGACTCGAGTCGCCACCGTTTCTATGGATGATCGACTCAATGTCATCAAAGGTATCTTCGAGCAGGCTCACTTCCGCCATTTGCTGGTGCTGGAGGAGGATAAGCTGGTGGGGGTCATTTCGGACCGGGACCTGTTTCGCGCCATCAGCCCCTACCTCGACTCCGAGGCCGAGATGAGCCGCGATACCGAGACCCTCAACCGACGGGCTCACCAGGTCATGAGCCGTCAGCTCATTACCATCGGCCCCCATCTTACGGTGCGTGACGGCGTCAAGCTGATGCTGGAGAAGGGGGTCTCCTGTCTGCCTGTGCTGGAGAACGGTGAGCTGGTCGGCATCATCAGCTGGAAGGATTTTCTCAAGGTGGCGCTGGAGAGTGACGCGCTGGATTGAGCCCGGCGTTCAGCATACCAAGCTGATACAGAGCACTAAAAGAGAGAGGGGAGCCAAGGCTCCCCTCTCTCTATTTGAGCGCAGCTGACCAGAGCGCCGCTGACTGCACCGGTTGGCGCGCCGTCTGCACCATCATGACTCGGGCCGTCTTTCGACAAGGCATGAGGGGCCGCTGCCGGAGAGGTGCGGCTGCAAATGGGTGCGGATCTCGCGCAGGGTGCGCTGGTACTGCTGTCCATGTTGATCGAGAAACGCGGGGCTGTGTTTGAGGCGTCGCTCCAGGGTGTCGACCAGCAGCGCCACCTTGGGAGCTGCCATGCCCGCAGGCCAGCCGTGTTGCAACAACTCCAGCAGGTGCCAGGCATCGCCGGGCAGAGCGGGGAACTCCACCAGCAACTGCAAGCCCGCCTGCAGAGCAGTCTGATACTGGTTGGCCTGCATCGCCTTGTGGCGCAGCTGGCGCAGTTCGCTCAGTCGTTGTTCTCGCGCCGTCAGGCGCTGGCCCAACTCGGTCACCAGATGATGAAACAGCTGGCGGGTCAGCGGGTGGGGCGCCACTCTGGCGCGGTAGTGGGTCAGCTGGGTCAGGTAGCGCTGGGCGTGGTGGGGCAGGCCACAGAACTGGCTGACCGCAAAGCCCAGCAGCAAGGCGAGATGGTTGTCGCTCGCATCGTCCGGCTGGTGATGGGCAATCAGGATCAGCGCCTCGTCAAAGCGGTACTCCAGCCCCAGCATCAGCGCATGCAGCAACCCATATTCGTGGGGTTCCAGCGTGGTCGTCCGTTTGAGGTGATCCCACTGCTGTTGCAGGGAACGAAGCCGGTTGCCGGACGGGGTTCCCCACAGTACCGCCAGACTGGCATTGAGCATAAAGCCGTCGATGGTGAGCCGGATGTGCTGTTCGGTGAAGTGGCGCAGGGTCAGGCTGTTGGCCTGCTCCAGCACTTTCTCCTCGTTTTTCTGCACCAGCCCGAGCAACATGGCCAGCTGATGCCAGCGCGGCTGATGGGGACGGATCTGCTGCAGTTCCCCCATGGTTTCCCACGCCGCCTGCCACTGATGCTGGTGCAGCTGGCTGGCGAGTTGCAGCTCCAGCCGAGTGGCGGCAGGCAATTTGGCCTGATGGCGCTGCAAGTCGGTCTGAGCGTTCTGCAGTTTGCCGAGCCCCAGCATGGCGTAGAAGAACCCGGCGCGTGGCCAGCTTGCCAGATACTCGTTGGTACAGAGAGCGTAGTGCTGGGCGGCGGCGATCCTCTCGGCCGATTGCAGCAGCAGGTAACCCTTGAGCCGATCCAGCCAGGGTGCCAGCGAGCGATGCTCCCGCTGAAACAGCAAGTCTTCGCACAGGGCGGTGGCCAGTTGCCACTCTCGCAGCAGGATGGGGGCGGCCAGGGTGCGAGTCAGGCTGCTTAACTTCACCAGTTGCTCGAGCACGACGGTGAGCTGTTGGGTCATGAAGGGGAGCTGCAGATAGAGGGAGAAGTAGAGATCCGAGGGGAGAAAATCCTGCTCACTCTGATCGGCATCCAGCAACAGCAGTACGCAACCGGGTTGCAGCAGGCCGAGGTAGTGAGCCTCGTGCAGCAGGCGAGCCCCCTCCAGCCCCTGCTGTTTGTCCTGCTGGCAGATGATGGCGCTGAACGCCTGTTGTTGCAGCAGGGCAAACAGGCCGCTGTGTACGTGGCCAGGATGACTGTGGTAGTGGATCTGGTCGGCGGGCACACCCTGTTCGGTCAGTTGTCGGGTGATGGCGCTGCGGAGCAGGGGAGCCTCTTCAAGCAGCAGTATCTTCATGCGCGCACTTCCTGTGAGCAAACCATTCAGTTGATTATGGTAGACCCAATGGGAACATCGGCCCAGTGCTTGATGAGTGAAAAGTTAACAGTAGCCGGCAGGGTGGTGGAGGACGCACTATAAGCTGTTATTTCAATCGGTTGTTGCCATCTCTCATGGCTGATATCGGTTATTGCCGAGGGCGGGCCTGCGCCGCAAAGGGGCAGTCGGCCTGGCGGATCAGCCGCGAGCCCTGGCCATGTTCCCCCTGCCAGCGTAATTCGAGCTTGCCGAGGCGGCCCAGATGGCGCAGCTCGAACTCGTAGCGCTGGCAGAGGTTGTCTTGAGGCAGGGTTGCCATGCCTGCTGGCAGGCGGTATTGATAGCGCAGGATTGGCCCATCCTCCAGCTTGCTGCTCACTGGCACCAGCCCCTCCTGCGTGGGCTGCGGGGCACCCAGATAGCGGCGCAAACTGAGCGGTGCATCGATCGCCTTTTGATAGTGCAGGCCGTTCATCGCCGCCAGCTCCTCTTCCAGCCGTTGCAACTCCCCTTCCAGTCCATTGAGCGCGGCCCCCAGCTGCTGGTGGGTCGATGATGAGGCGCAGCCACCCAGCAGCAGGGTGGCAAGCAGCAGGACGGCTCTGATGGGGGGCATGGCATCTCCTTGGCGAATGAGGGGCAATTCGGGCGGCCCTGACTATAGCAGGGGGTTGCTGGGGGGCGTCCCTTGCAGCAGTTGTGCCAGACGTGCTAGCCCTTCGCCGACCCGGGCGTCGGTGGCGGGTTGGCTCAGGCTCAGGCGCACCCCTTGCGGAGCGGCAAACTGGCCAGCGGCGAAGTGTTCCCCGCTCGCCACGCCGACGTCAAGGGCATCGGCGGCGGCGGCAAACTGCTGGCTGCGCCAGGGTTCCGGCAGCGGCAGCCAGGCGTGCATGCTCCCCGGCTGCCAGCGGGCAGCGGGCAGCAGATGGCGCAGCAGTTCGCCACGGCGTTTCAGTATCTCTCTCTGCTGTTGGATCAGCGGCATGATCTGGCGCTGGCTGACCATCTTGCAGGCCAGTTCAACCAGCAATGGGCTCACCATCCAGCTCGACAGCCGCATGGTTTGGGCGAAGGCGCTGCGCAGGGCGGGGGGCGTCAGCACGAAGCCGACCCGCAGGCCGCCGCAGGCGATCTTGGCCAGACTGCCCAGATAGATGACCCGCTCCGGCGCCAGATTGACCAGCGGCTGCGGGTGGGGCTCTGGCAGCAGGCCGTTGACGTCATCCTCGATGATCAGCAGATCGTGGCGACGGGCGATGGCGACGATGGCCTCCCGCCGCGCCAGACTCATGATGGCGGTAGTGGGGTTTTGCAGGGTCGGGGTTAGGTAGAGCAGTTTGGCCCGGCGGGTGCGACAGGCTGCCTCCAGCGCCTCGGGCAGCAACCCCTCCTCGTCCATCGCCAGCCCCACCACCTGATTTTTCAGCTGGCGGGCGTTGCCCAGCATGCCGGGGTAGCTCAATCCTTCGCACAAAATGGTCTCCCCCACGCAGTTGGTGGCCAGCAGCGCCAGCATTATGCCGTGCTGGGCACCGTGGCTGAACAGCAGTCGATCCTCACTGCAGGCCACCCCTTGCTCCACCAGCCAGTCGACGAACTGCTGGCGCTGATCCGGCCGCCCCGCCTCCTGGTCGTAGCCGAGCAGGGCGTTGAGATCCCCGTCCGCCACTTCCCCCAGCAGGGGACGAATGATGGCGGCCCGATCCAGCTGCACCGGCAGGTTCTGCCACAACTCGATGCGGTGCCCCTCCTCTTTGCGGATCACCCACTCATTGGCAGGATCCGTGTTCGCCCCCTTAACCTCGCTCTTCTTAACCCAAGTGCCGTGGCCCACTCGGGCTGCCAGCAGGCCGCGCCGCTCCGCCTCGCTGTAGGCGCGGGTGATGGTGCCGACGGTGACACCCAAGCGATCCGCCAAGGATCGGTGGGTAGGCAGGCGGGTCTGCGGGGGCAGTTCGCCGCTTGCGATCCCCTGTTCGATCGCCTTGACCAGCTTGAGGTAGAGGGGGCCATCGAAGGCCGCCAGGTCGGGGGGCCAGATTGTCATGGTGACAATAAATCCATTGATCCAAATTTGTTCCCAATATAGCGTGAATTTCATCCCAATCACAACCAGATAGCGCACATTGTATCGATACAATGTGGCAAATAAGGAGTCACAATATGACGATGGAGTGGTATGTCACCCTGTTCGGTTTTGCCGTACTCACCTGCGGTACGCCGGGGCCCAACAACCTGATGCTAACGGCCTCCGGCGCCAACTTCGGGGTGCGCCGCACCCTGCCACATTTGCTCGGGGTGGGGGTAGGTCAGCCGGTGTTGCAGCTGGTACTGGCCTTGGGGCTTTATCCCCTGTTCGAGCGCTGGCCGCTGCTACGGCTCGGTTTGCAGATCTTCGGCAGCCTCTACCTGTTGTGGCTGGCCTGGCGCATCGCGGTGGCCGGTGCACCGGGAGATCCGGCCCGGCGCGCTCGTCCGCTGACCATGCTGGAAGGGCTGGGTTTTCAGTTCCTGAATCCCAAGGCGTGGATGATGGGGATCTCCGCCATCAGTCTGTTCAGCCTCTCCGGTGCCAGTTACTGGCCGAGTCAGCTGGCGGTGATGACCATGTTTGTGCTGGTGGCGCTGCCGGTCTGCTTTGTCTGGGTGCTGTTCGGCCATCAGCTGAGCAACTGGATCAGCTCGGATCGGGGCTGGCGGCGACTCAACGGTTCTCTCGGTCTGCTGACGGCACTCTGTGTGGTGATGCTCTGGTATTGAGCCGTGTTGCGCTGGAGGGGGAGGTGGTCGAGAAAGAGGCATTTCTGACTTGTCGCCACGGGGTTGGCTCTGCATATTAGAAGGCTTTCCCCATAACGGGCGCTTTACATCGACAAGAGGTTGAGATGGATCTGAACTGGTTACTGCCCCTGGCGGGGTTTGCCTTGGTCACCTGCGGCACGCCGGGGCCCAACAATATGCTGCTCACCAGCGCCGGCGCGGCGCAGGGCTTTCGCCGCACTATTCCCTTGCTGGTAGGGGTGGTGGGGGGGATCAATTTGATGATCCTCGCCACCGCGCTGGGGCTCGGGGTGGTGTTTGAGAAAGTGCCACTGCTGCACGACGGCCTCAAGCTTATTGGCTCGGCTTATCTGCTCTGGCTGGCGTGGAAGGTGGCGACTGCCAGCGGCCCAGCGGAGGGCAATCGACCACTCATTCCTGCCCATCAGGGGGCCATGCTGCAACTGCTCAACCCCAAGGCGTGGATGATGGCGCTCTCCGCCATCAGTGGTTTCACCCTGGCGGGGGAGGCCTACTGGCCCTCCGCGCTCTGGGTGTTGGCGATCTTCTTTGTTACCGGCCTCTACACCGGGGCGTTCTGGGTGCTTTTTGGTGCCCAGGTGCGGCAAATCATCCGCACAGCCCGGGGTTGGCGGCGTTTCAATCTTGGCATGGGGCTGGCGACGGCCGCCTGTGTCGGGATGATCTGGCTTTAGCCCGGGGCTGACCCGGGCCTTCACCGGCTGTCTTGTTGGCCCTGCGGGGCCTTTTTTATCTCGCCCGCGTTGCCTTGCCTGCAAGGTGGCGTGGCACTGCCCTCCCTTGGGCTGAAAGGAGTTCATATGAAATGTATCGGTCTGCTGGGTGGCATGAGCTGGGAGTCCACCGTCAGTTACTATCAGGCGCTCAACCGCGGGGTGCGGGCGCAGCTTGGCGGTTTGCACTCGGCGCGGGTACTGCTCAACAGTGTCGACTTTGCCGAGATAGAGCGGTTGCAACATGCCGGTGACTGGCCCGCCACCGCCCGTTTGCTGGCGGCGGAAGCGCGCAAGCTGCAGGATGGCGGCGCCGATTTCTTGCTGATCGGCACCAACACCATGCACAAGGTCGCCCCCGAGATTGAGGCGGCCATCGATATCCCGCTGCTCCATATCGCCGATGCCACCGCCGCCAAATTGCAGGCAGACGGGGTAACCCGAGTCGGCCTGCTCGGCACCCGCTTCACCATGGAGCAGGATTTCTACAAGGGGCGCTTGCAGGATCGCTTCGGGTTGGCGGTGCTGGTACCCGATGAGGCAGGGCGGGAGCGGGTGCATCGGATCATCTATGATGAGCTCTGCCTTGGCGAGATCCGCGAGTCGTCTCGCGCCGAGTATCTGGCCATTATCGAGGAACTGGCGGCCGCTGGTGCCGAGGCGGTGATCCTCGGTTGTACCGAGATTGCCCTGCTGGTGGGCGATGCCCGAGCTGCCGTGCCGCTCTACGACACCACCGCCCTTCATGCCGAGGCTGCCGTAGCACTGGCGTTGAGCCTTGATTAATTAACTGGTCAGATCTCACTATTGTTGCTTGCCGCATACCCCTTGCCATAAAAGCGTGTAAAATCGCGCCCTGAATTCTCCCGGCCAACGCAGGTTGGCCGCGACTCCCTAGCATGCAAGGCTGACATTGTGACTGACGTAGATAGATTCGCGGATATTCGCCCCTACCGTGATGAAGAAGTACCGGCCGCCATCGAACGACTGATCCAGGATGATGAGTTTATCGGGGCCATTGCCAGATATCGTTTCGGTTCTCTGATGAGCTGGCTGGGTTGGGCCATTCGCCCGCTGATCCGCCTGTTCCTGCGCCGCAAGTGGTGCAAGGTCACTACTGTGCGTCAGGTGCAGCTCGGCGTGACCCGTTATATGTCGCGGATGATTGCCACTTCCACCAAGGGGATCACCTTCTCCGGGATCGAGCATCTGAAAAAAGAGCAGGGTTACCTGTTTGTCTCCAACCACAGAGACATCGCCATGGATCCGGCGTTCGTCAACTGGGGGCTGCATAGCCATGGTTTCGATACCGTGCGTATCGCCATCGGTGACAACCTGCTGCGCAAGCCCTGCGCCACCGAGCTGATGAAGCTCAACAAGAGTTTTATCGTCAAGCGATCGGCCAAAGGGCCGCGTGAGATGATGAAGATGCTCGGTGAACTGTCGGCCTATATCGGCAACTCGGTGCACGAAGGTCACTCCATCTGGATCGCCCAGAAAGAGGGGCGCGCCAAGAATGGTGATGACAAGACAGATCCGGCCATCCTCAAGATGTTCTACCTTGACGGCAAGAAGCAGAAGATCGACTTCGTTGATTACATGCGCAGCCTCAACATAGTGCCGGTCAGCATCAGCTATGAGCTGGATCCGACCGACAAGGCGAAAGCGCGCGAGCTCTATGAAAAGTCGGTCAACGGCTGCTATGAGAAGGGCGAGTTTGAGGACATCGAGAGTATCGTCGCCGGTATTGTCGGCATGAAGGGGCGGGTACACGTCTCCTTCGGCGCCCCTATCAGTGAGGGGTTCAGCGATCCGGACGAACTGGCCGCGCTGATCGACAAGGCAATCTGGAGCAGCTACCGCCTCTTCCCCAGCAACTATCTGGCGGCCGATGTCTCTGGCAAGGCCAATACCATCGAACAGGCCGCCTTCCTGACCCGTCAGTCGGAAGTGCCCCAAGAGCACAAAGATATCTGGCGTGCCATGTATGCCAAACCGGTGGAAAACGCCAAAAAGGCTTGAATGAAACCGGTTGTAACGCGGTTTGATGAAAAAAACGGGCGCTGATGCGCCCGTTTTTGCGTCTGGTCAAAGTCGACAGTGAAAGGGTGGTGAATAATATGGTTTCAGCTGGTACGATCACCGTGAAAATGGGACTATGCCTCTTGGCAGTTACCTGATGAGTGTGTAACAGTGCTTGAGCGCTGAACATCAGCAAAAGATTTAAACCCCTTTGCACGGATTGCAGAGGGCATTATTGAGGGACCTGTCACAGGTCCTTTTTCATTGGCTGGCAAAGATGCCACGCAGATATACCTAACAGGAAACAGACGCCATGATCACCGGTAGCCTGAACACCCTGCAGCGTACGCCGCTGCCCGCCCCGCTGGCCCGTATCATGGCCGAGGTGGTGAAGAGCGTGGCTCACTGGGGTGAGGCGCCGCTCGGCAAGACCGAGATCGATGGCCTGAACCTGTTTTGTCTGGTGAGCGATGATCTGACCGAGCCAGCCGCAGATCGCCGTGGCGAATTTCATCAGCACTATCTTGATATCCAGCTGCTGCTGCGCGGTGAAGAGTGGATTGGTGTGGGCCCCCACGATTACGTGAGTGAAGGTGCCGACCATCCCCATCCCGACCTCTGGTTTGTCGATGACGAGCAGACCAGCTATCTGGCGCTGCAGCCCGGTGATTTCGCCATCTTCTGGCCAGGGGAGCTGCACCGTCCGCTCTGCACCTTCAATCAGCCCGCTCGCGTCAAGAAGCTGGTGGTCAAGGTGCATAAAGATCTGCTGATCACCGGTTGATCGCTATTCTGGGGTGTCAGACACCCGACTACGACAGGGTCGCTTGAGAGCAGCGCGGGCCTGTCGCGAATTGAAACGAGCGCCATGCACTCTTGATGCGTTACGACTCTTTCAACAGCAAGAATTTAAAAATTGGGCGCACACCCTCCTGCGACCATAAGCCCCCGGCAGGGGAATCCCATCCTCTTTTGGATGACACGACACTGTCGGCATAAAGCCGAAGCACAGGAAGATGTAGAACATGAGCAAGTTGGTATTGATCCTTAACTGCGGTAGCTCTTCCCTGAAATTTGCCGTAATGGACGCCGAAACAGGTGAGGACATGCTGTCCGGCCTGGCCGAATGCTTCAATCTGGATGATGCACGTATTAAATGGAAACTCCACGGGGTCAAGGGCGAAGCCATGCTGGGAGCGGGTGCCGCTCACCAGGCCGCCCTCGACCATATCGTGGGTCACATCCTGCCGCAGGATCCGACTCTTACCGAGCAACTGGTGGCCATCGGTCACCGCATCGTGCACGGTGGCGAGCAGTTCTCCCGCTCCGTGCGCATTGATGACGGCGTGATCGCCGGTATCGAAGCCGCCATTCCGTTCGCCCCGCTGCACAACCCGGCCCACCTCATCGGCATTCGTGCCGCCCTGAAGGTGTTCCCGCAGTTGGCCGAGAAGAACGTGGCCGTATTCGACACCGCCTTCCACCAGACCTTGCCGCAAGAGGCTTACCTCTATGCGTTGCCGCACAAGCTTTATCGTGAACACGGCATCCGTCGTTACGGCGCCCACGGCACTTCCCACCGCTATATCGCGGAAGAAGTGGCCAAGGAGCTGGGCAAGCCGTTGCATGAGTTGAACATCATCAACTGCCACCTGGGCAACGGTGCCTCTGTCTGCGCCATCAAGAACGGCGAGTCTGTTGACACCTCCATGGGGCTGACTCCGCTGGAAGGGCTGGCGATGGGTACCCGCAGTGGCGATATCGATCCTGCCGTGGTGTTCTTCATGCACGACCAGCTTGGTTACAGCGTGGACGAGATTAACCATGTGCTGACCCGCGAATCCGGTCTGTTGGGCCTGACTGAAGCGAGCAGCGATTGCCGCTACGTCACCAGCAACTACGCTACCGACGCCGGTGCCAAGCGTGCGCTGGATGTGTTCACCTACCGTGTGGCCAAGTATGTCGGCGCCTATGCTGCCGCCATGGACGGTCGTCTGGATGCCCTGGTGTTCACCGGTGGTATCGGTGAAAACGCCGCCATGGTGCGCGAGATGGTGCTGGCTCGTCTGGCCCTGTTCGGCTTCAAGGTGGACCAAGAGGCCAACAACGCCGCGGTACTGGGTGGCGAAGGCCGCATCACCACCGCCGACAGCCGTTGCGCCCTGGTGATCCCGACCAACGAAGAACTGGTCATCGCCCGCGATGCCCTGAGCCTGGTCTGCTAAGCCAGCCTCGCTTTGAAACAACGCCCGGCCTGTGCCGGGCGTTGTCGTTTCTGGCGTCCACCGATTTGACATGGGGGAGGGGAGCGGTACCCTGACTTCACTGTTTTTGCAGCCAGCGGCTGCCAGGTTCGGGAGAGAACAATGAAAGAGGCGTTTTTTAACTGGTTGTCGGGCCTTGGGGTGGAAGTGACCAACCTGATGGCGCTGGTGATCGCGCTGGGTTTTATCGTCATCACCTCGTTGCTGCTGCACATGGTGCTGCACCGGGTGTTGCTGGTGCGGCTGGTGGGGCTCCTCGGCAAGGCCAAGCAGGTGTGGCTGCCGCCCGAGCTGCAACAGCGCCTCTTCAACCGGCTCGCCTTCGTGCTGCAGGGGGCTGTGCTGCTCGGTCAGGCAGAGATCTGGCTGCCCCGTCAATCGGATAGCCTCAAGCTTATCGAGATGGTGGCGCAGTTCTGGATCCTGCTGTTCCTGTTGCTGGCCTTCTTCGCCCTGCTCGACTGCGTGTTGTCGGTGAGCCGCTACACCCGGCTTGGCCGGGATTTGCCCCTGCGCGGCATCTTCCAGGGGGCCAAGCTGGTAGGCAGCATTCTGGTGGGCATCCTGATGATTGCCCTGCTGCTTGGCAAGTCGCCGCTGTTCCTGTTCAGCGGTCTGGGTGCCATGACTGCGGTGCTGATGTTGGTGTTCAAGGACCCCATTCTCGGGCTGGTGGCGGGGATCCAGCTCTCCGCCAACCGGATGCTGAGCGTCGGCAACTGGCTGCAGATGGACAAGTACGGCGCCGATGGTGAGGTGACCGACATCGGCCTCACCACGGTCAAGGTGTCAAACTGGGACAAGACCATCACCACCATTCCCACCTATGCGCTGATCTCCGACTCCTTCAAGAACTGGCAGGGGATGACCGAATCGGGCGGCCGCCGCATCAAGCGCAGCGTCAATATCGACATGACCAGCGTGCGCTTTCTGACTGCCGAGGAGCAGTTGCAGCTCAAGCAGGCGCAACTGCTGGCGCCCTATCTCAGCCGCAAGGAGCAGGAGCTGAGTGCCTACAACCAGCAGCTGAGCGATGCCTTGAGCTGCCCCATCAATGGCCGCCACCTCACCAACCTCGGTACCCTGCGCGCCTATCTGGATGCCTACCTGCGTGCCCACACCGGCATTCGCAAGGAGATGACCCTGATGGTGCGCCAGCTGGCGCCCACTTCAGATGGCCTGCCGCTGGAGATTTACTGCTTTACCGCGACGACCGCATGGGCCGATTACGAAGGGATCCAGGCCGATATTTTCGACCATATCTTTGCCGTTATTGAGCAATTTCATCTGCGGTTGCATCAATCTCCTACAGGTTACGACATGCGTGGCTGGCAACGGGGATAAGCAAGGAGATCGGGTGGGTCGAGAACGCGGAAAAATCCGTATATTAATCATCGACCCATCGCTACTTGTCGGTTGAAATTTGGCGTGCAGAGGAGAAAAATGGCGGCCTTCTCTTCGCGCCCCTGATCCCAGCTTGATCAGCTGCCAGCCCAGAGACGTCACTTCAAGTCATCATCATGGGAAAGTTATGAAGCTCCTTCGCAATAGTGTGGCAACTCTCTGCTACAGCCTGCTGCTGACCGCTGCGCCGGTTTTCGCTGTTGAATATGCTCTGCCTGCGGCCAACAGCCGTCTGGTAGGGGAAAATCTGCAATACGTAGTCCCGGCTGAAGAGAACGGCCAGCCGCTGGAGGCCATTGCGGCGAAATTCCAGCTGGGGCTCACCAACATGACTGAAGCCAACCCCGATGCGGATCCCCTGCTGGTACAGACCGGCGAGAAGCTGGTGATCCCCCAGCAGCTGATCCTGCCGGATGCCCCGCGGGAAGGGTTGGTGCTCAACGTGGCCGAAATGCGCCTCTACTACTACCCCAAGGGTAAAAAAGTGGTGGAAGTGCTGCCCATCGGCATCGGCCAGCTCGGCACCGACACCCCGGAAAACTGGGTGACCAGCGTACAGCGCAAGAAAGCGGGCCCGACCTGGACTCCGACCGCCAAGATGCACGCTGAATATGCCGCCAATGGCAAGAGTCTGCCGGCAGTCTGGCCAGCGGGTCCGGATAACCCCATGGGGCTGTTCGCCCTCTACATCGGCAAGATGTACGCCATCCACGGTACCAACGCCAACTTCGGTATCGGCCTGCGGGTGAGCCACGGTTGCGTGCGTCTGCGTAACGACGACATCGCCTACCTGTTCAAGCAGGTACCGGTCGGCACTCGCGTCCAGTTCGTCAACCAGCCGATCAAGGCTTCTGTGGAGCAGGATGGTCACCGTTATCTTGAAGTGCACCAGCCGCTTTCGCGCAGCGAGGAGGAGTTCAATTCCAAGCTGCCGGCACCGCTGCCGATGACTCCGGCGGTGACTCGCTTCATCGCCCACGCCGACAGCGACTCCCAGCTGGTGAAGCAGGCGCTGGAGCAGCGCAACGGCATGCCGATGGCGATCAACCGCTAAGGCAGATCCCCGTCATGACAAAGGGCGAACAGCATGCTGTTCGCCCTTTTTGTTTCTGCTGGTCTGACTCAGCTTCGCAGCAGATTTGCCTGCAGCTCGCTGCCGAGTTGATCGAGCAGCTGGTAGCGCGCCTTGTAGCTGGCCCGCTTGCGGGAGGGGATCTCCTCCAGCGTTTTGCGTGGCACCTCCAGCGGCAGGCTCATCCAGAGTGCATCCTGCACGCTGCCCTGATGCTCCTGCCACAAGCCATCCAGATCAAATTTGACCCGTTCGGCGGTGCGTTTGCTGCTCTGATAGACATGGCTCTGGGTGCGGATCCCGAGCAGGGTGTTGCATGCCAACCCCCGGGCCAGCTCGGCGGCCATATAGACCAGCAGGGACATGGGGCGCAGCCCGCCGCAGGCCTTGGTGACCTGCTTGATCTCCTCGCTCAGCCCCTTGCCGCCCTGCAGCGAGCAGAGTTCGAGCGCAGGCGTCGGGGCTGGGCGCAGATTGAGGGCCATGTAATAGAGCGCGGCGTCACCCAGTTTGAGGGTCAGGCTCATCTCCCCCTCTTTGCCCATGTGGGTTTGGTAATCCAGTTGCAGGATCAGCGGTGCCGTCAGCTTGTCGCTCTGCCACTGGGCCAGCAGCAGGCCGTGCCCGCTGTAGATCGCCAGTTGTTGCGCGTTGGGCAGCTGACGGGCCAGCTGCAGGTAGTGGCCGCTAATAAGCCCGGCGCGCAGCCTCTTGCACAGCCCTTTGTGGCGATAGGGGTGGATCGGCTTTTCCAGAATATCGGGGAAGCGGCTGATCGCCTGTGCCAGCAGCGGTTGCACCTGCTGCTGGCGATAGAGGGCGCGGGCGCCGGAATTGAGCCAGAGACGCCCCACATACTTGGCCCGTCTGATCAGATGACCCGATTCTTCTACCGGATGAAGGCGGCGGGCGAGGGTTCGCAGGTGTGACAGATGAGATGACATGGCGCCGACCTCTGGCTGGTGGGATGAGACAGGGCGGGGAGTGTAGGAGCGGGGCGCAGGCTTGTAAAAAATGGATAGTAACAAAATGTGAAAACATAACGCTCAATAGCTGCCGGCGCGGCGATATGGCCGCCACGGTCACGGCAGAAAATCTGGTGCCATCCTCTTGATGCGGCAGATGATTTGATGCGCAAAGGTTTTTATTGTGTTTTGTGTTTGTTAAAAATGGTTGAGCTGGCGCGAACGGCTGATTAAGCTAGGCCGGTTTTTTAGGGATGAGCCCGTCACCAGAGCGGGCAGAAATTGACACAAAACGGAGTTTTGCATGACAGCTAGCACACCCATGTTAATCACCTTCCTGGTGTATATCCTCGGAATGGTGTTGATCGGCTTCGTCGCCTATCGCGCCACCCGCAACTTTGATGACTACATTCTGGGCGGCCGCCGGATGGGGAGCTGGGTCACCGCGCTCTCTGCCGGCGCCTCCGACATGAGCGGCTGGCTGCTGATGGGCCTGCCCGGCGCCGTCTTCGTCAGCGGCATCTCCGAGAGCTGGATCGCCATCGGTCTGGTCATCGGCGCCTACCTCAACTGGCGCTGGGTAGCGGGTCGCCTGCGGGTACATACCGAGAAGAACCGCAACGCCCTGACCCTGCCGGACTACTTCACCTACCGCTTTGAAGATCACAGCAAGGTGCTGCGGATCCTCTCGGCACTGGTGATCCTGCTGTTCTTCACCATCTATTGCGCCTCCGGCGTGGTGGCCGGTGCCCGTCTGTTCGAGAGCACCTTCGGCATGGATTACAACACCGCCCTCTGGGTCGGCGCCGCTGCCACCATCACCTACACCTTCTTCGGCGGCTTCCTCGCGGTGAGCTGGACCGACACTGTGCAGGCGACCCTGATGATCTTTGCCCTGATCCTGACGCCGGTGTTCGTCATCATTGCCGTCGGCGGGGTGGACAGCGCCATGATCGAGGTGGCGGCCAAGAGCGCCACCAACCTCGACATGTTCAAGAATCTGGATGTGATCGCCATTGTCTCGCTGATGGCCTGGGGCCTTGGCTACTTCGGTCAGCCCCACATTCTGGCCCGCTTCATGGCGGCAGATTCCCACCACTCCATGGCCAATGCCCGTCGCATCAGCATGACCTGGATGGTGTTCTGCCTCGCTGGCGCGGTGGCCATCGGCTTCTTCGGGCTGGCCTACTTTGCCCGTTTCCCGGAAGTGGCGGCTGGGGTGACCGGCAACCCGGAGCGGGTCTTTATCGAGCTCTCCAAGATCCTGTTCAACCCCTGGATCGCCGGTGTGCTGCTCTCTGCCATTCTGGCGGCGGTGATGAGTACTCTGAGCTGTCAGCTGCTGGTCTGCTCCAGCGCTATTACCGAGGACCTCTACAAACCCTTCCTGCGCAAGAACGCCTCTCAGCGTGAGCTGGTGTGGGTGGGGCGCCTGATGGTGCTGCTGATCGCGGTGATTGCCATCGCCGTCGCCATGAATCCGGAGAACCGGGTGCTGGGACTGGTGAGCTACGCCTGGGCCGGTTTCGGTGCCGCCTTCGGCCCTGTGGTGCTGCTCTCGGTGCTGTGGCCGCGGATGACCCGCAACGGCGCACTGGCAGGCATGCTGGTTGGTGCCATCACCGTCATCGTCTGGAAGCAGTTCGGCTGGCTGGGGCTGTATGAGATCATCCCGGGCTTCCTGTTCGCGCTGCTGGCTATCGTGGTGGGCAGTCTGCTGAGCGAAGCGCCATCAAAAGCGATGCTGGAGCGTTTCCGCGAGGCAGAGGAGGAGTTTAATACCCCTGCCGAGAGCGTGGGAGAGCCGGTCGCGGTCAACTGAACGGGTTAATCCTGCTCTGATAAAGAGCCCCGCCCCGGATGAGGTGTGCCCTGGTTGGCCATCCTTGTACCGGTTTGGCGGGGCTTTGCGCTATCTGATTCACTCTTGGGCACTTTTTTCTGTTCGGCCAGTGGCTCAGGGGTGCTGGCTTTCTTTTGTCTTGCCACCGAATATGGGACACTAGGCCGCCTGAAGGAGACCTAGTGCATGCGGCTATTCACCCTGATCCTGATCCTCCTGCTGGGGGGACTGCAATATGACCTCTGGCTGGGGAAGAACGGGCTATCCGATTATCAGAACCTGTCGGAGGCCATCTCGCAGCAACAGCGGGACAACCAGACTCTCAAGGATCGTAACGACCTCATCTACCGCGAGATAGATGATCTCACCTCTGGCCTTGCGGCCATCGAGGAGCTGTCGCGCAACGATCTGGGTTACATCAAGCAGGGGGAGACCTTCTACCGGATCATCCCCAAAGAGAAAGACAAAGAGACGACGCCGGACGATGAGCCCTACGATGATTGATGCCAGCCGGGTATTCGGCCTGACGGCGATTGTCCCTGCCGCCGGTATCGGTAGCCGAATGGGGGCCGATTGCCCCAAGCAGTACCTGCAACTGGCAGGCAAGACCATTCTCGAACATACCCTGGAGCGGCTGCTCTCTCACCCCGCCATCGCGCAGGTGATTGTGGCGTTGGCGCCCCATGATCGCTGGTTTGAGGCCCTGCCCGTGGCGACTGACCCGCGCATTGTGCGGGTTGAGGGAGGCGCCGAGCGCGCCTTTTCCGTCCTCAATGGCCTTAATGTGGCGCAAGGGGAGTGGGTGCTGGTGCACGATGCAGCCCGCCCCTGCCTGACTCACGGCGATCTCGATGCGCTGATTGCCGCTGCCATGGGCTGCGGTGGCGCCATTCTCGGCAGCCGGGTGCGCGATACCATGAAGCGCTCCGATGGGGAGGGCAATATCATCGCCACCGTCGAGCGCGAGCAGCTTTGGCATGCCCTGACGCCGCAAATGTTCCCGACCCGAACCCTGCAACGGGCGCTGGAAGAGGGGCTGCTGCTGGGGGCCACCATCACCGACGAGGCGTCTGCCATGGAGCGCGCCGGTTTCACCGTGCGGATGGTGGAGGGGCGCGCCGACAATATCAAAGTGACCCGGCCTGAAGATCTCTCTTTGGCGGGGTTGTTTCTAAGCCAGCAGGCATAAGCCATTTTTGCAAGAGCAGTGACTAAAGGAGCTGACATGGTCCGGATTGGACAGGGTATTGAGGTGCACCAGTGTGACGGGGTCCTTCCCTGCATGTGTGGAGGATGCCAGGTATGATGCGCATTGGTCATGGTTTTGATGTACACAAGTTTGGTGGGGAAGGCCCCTGCATGCTGGGCGGCGTGCCGGTTCCCTACGAGCAGGGACTGATTGCCCACTCCGACGGTGACGTGGTGCTGCACGCGGTAAGCGATGCCCTGCTGGGCGCCATCGGCGCCGGTGACATCGGTCGCCACTTCCCCGATACCGCCGCCGAATTCAAGGGGATCGACAGCCGTATCCTGCTGCGTGACGTGTTTGCCCGGGTACAGCAAGCGGGTTATGCCATCGGCAATCTGGATGTCACCATCATCGCTCAGGCTCCCAAAATGGCTCCCCATATCGACGCCATGTGCGCCGTGCTGGCCGCCGATCTGCAATGTGATTTGAACCGGGTGAACGTCAAGGCGACCACCACCGAACAGCTTGGGTTTACGGGGCGCAAGGAAGGGATCGCCACCGAAGCCGTCGTCCTACTGGTGAAACAATAATGCTGGAACAACTTGCCTATCTGCACGGGGCACCCACTGCCCGCGGTATCCTCAAGGCTGAGGCCGCCGATTTCGTGGTGAATGAAGATCTTGGTTTCGAGCCCTGCGGGGAAGGGGAGCATATCTTCGTCCGGGTGCGCAAAACCGGCGAGAACACTGCCTGGGTGGCGGGTCTGCTGGCCGATGCGGCCGGGGTTAACCGCAATGCGGTGAGCTGGGCGGGCCTCAAAGATCGCCACGCGGTCACCGAGCAGTGGTTCGGCATTCACCTGCCGGGCAAGGCCGAACCGGACTTGTCGGTCATCGAGAGTGCCAGCATCCAGATCCTGCAAGCCAAGCGTCACAACAAGAAGCTGCGGGTGGGTTACCTCAAGGGCAACCACTTCACCCTGCGCTTGACCGGTGTCAGTCAGGCCGAGGCACTGGAAGATCGCCTGCAGGCCATCGCCACTGAGGGCGTGCCCAATTATTATGGTGAGCAGCGGTTTGGCCGGGATGGCAACAACCTGGAAGCGGCCAAGGCGATGTTCGCTGGCAAGCGGATCAAGGATCGCAACAAGCGCTCCCTCTACCTCTCTGCCGCCCGCAGCATGCTGTTCAACGCCATCGTCAGCGCCCGCATCGAGCAGGGGCTGGCCCATCAGCTGCTGGCCGGTGATTGCGTGATGCTCAAGGGCAGCCACTCCATCTTCAGCGAAGAGGGCGTTACCCCTGAGCTGGCGGCACGTCTTGCCTCCGGCGACGTACAGCTCACCGCGCCCCAGTGGGGCCGTGGCCGTCTGGCGAGCCAGGGTGCCGCTGCCGAGTTTGAACAGGCTGTGCTGGCCCCGTATGCCGAGTGGTGTGACGGGCTGGAGAAAGCCGGGCTGGATCAGGATCGCCGCCCGCTGCTGCTCAAGCCGGAGCAGATGAGCTGGCAGCTGGATGGCGAGGCGCTGACCCTCTCCTTCTTCCTGCCGGCAGGCGCGTTTGCCACCAGCGTGGTGCGCGAGTTAATGCTGGCCGAAGAGGCCGATCATGGTTTCAGGAATCAGACCGATGCGAATTCTGGTCAGTAATGATGATGGTGTACATGCCGAGGGCATTGGTGCCCTCAGCGAGGCGCTGCGCGCCTGCGGTGAGGTCATTGTGGTGGCACCGGATCGCAACCGCAGCGGCGCGAGTCACTCTCTGACGCTGGAAGTACCGCTGCGGGTCACCCGCATCAACGAAAGCGGCTACTATGCGGTGAAGGGCACGCCGACCGACTGCGTTCATCTGGCGGTCAACGAGCTGGTGCGCCCGGAACCGGATATGGTGGTGGCTGGTATCAATCACGGCGCCAATCTGGGGGATGATGTCATCTACTCGGGAACGGTCGCAGCGGCCACCGAGGGGCGCCATCTTGGCTACCCCTCCATCGCCATTTCGCTGGTGGGCAAGACCCACTTTGCCACGGCGGCCCACTATGCGGCCCTGCTGGTGAAGGGGCTGATGAAGCACCCGCTGCCTGCCGATCAGATCCTCAACGTCAATGTGCCGGACTTGCCCCTCGCGCAGATCAAGGGGATCAAGACCACCCGCCTTGGCAATCGCCATCGGGCGGAGTCGGTGATCCGCACCGAGGATCCCCGTGGCCAGCCGATCTACTGGATTGGCCCGCCAGGCAGCCAGCAGGATGCTGGAGAAGGTACCGACTTTGCTGCCATCGAGCAGGGTTATGTCTCGATTACTCCCCTGACCATCGATATGACTGCCTATGACAGTCTCGCCGGTCTGGGAGCCTGGTTAGATCTGCAGGGATGAGGGTGTGATAGTACAGCGCCTGTTAAATCAGCTTATTGCGCAGGATATTCGTGATTTTCGCGTGCTGGCGACGATTGCGAAAGTGCCGCGCCAGCTGTTTGTGGACGAAGCCATGGCGCACAAGGCGTGGGACAACACGGCGCTGCCCATTGGCCACGGTCAGACCATTTCGCAACCCTATATGGTGGCGCGAATGACTGAATTGCTGATGCAAAATAATCCGGCCCATGTGCTGGAGATTGGCACTGGCTCCGGTTACCAGACGGCCATTCTCGCCCATCTGGTGGAGCATGTTTATACCGTGGAGCGGATCAAGTCGTTGCAATTTTTGGCCAGACGCCGATTGCGCCAGCTCGATCTGCACAATGTCTCGGCCAAGCACGGCAACGGCTGGCTGGGGTGGTCCAACAAGGGACCTTATGACGCCATTTTGGTGACGGCTGCGGCGAGTGAAATTCCGACCGCGCTGACCGACCAGCTGGCTGATGGTGGCCGACTGGTGTTGCCGGTGGGCGACAGCCAGCAAACCTTGCAATTGATTGAACGGTCCGGCTCCCAGTTGACCAGTCGTATTCTGGAGCCGGTCCGTTTTGTTCCCCTGATCGACGGAGATGTTGAGTGAAGTTGTTTTCCCGTTTGTATGTATTGGTAATGCAGTGGGCGCGCCACAAGTATGCCCCTTGGTATCTCTCTATTATTGCCTTCATCGAGTCAGTGTTCTGGCCGATCCCGGTGGATGTGATGCTGGCGCCCATGGCGCTCGCCAAGCCCCATAAAGCGTGGCATTACGCCGGATTGGCGACCTTATTCTCGGTGCTGGGCGCCCTGTTTGGTTACGCCCTTGGCTATGCCCTGTGGGATCCGGTGGTGCTGCCACTGGTGGAGTCTGTTGGCTATCAGGGCAAGATCGAGATCGCCCGCCACTGGTTTGAGCAGTGGGGTATCTGGGTCATCTTCATTGCCAGCTTCACCCCCATTCCCTACAAGGTGTTTACCGTGACGGCAGGGTTGTTGCAAATGGCTCTGCTGCCCTTCATCATCACCTCCCTCATCGGTCGTGGCATGCGTTTCTTCCTGGTTGCGGGCCTGATGCGTTGGGGCGGTGAAAAGATGGAACGCAAACTGATGCACTATGTAGATGTGCTCGGTTGGCTCTGTATTGGTCTGGCCGTTGTGGCCTATTTCTGGTTTAGTCGTTAAGGATCCATTATGCGTTCGCCTATTTGGCAAGGAAGCTGTGTTGTGGTGTTGTCATGGCTGTTGCTTGCCTGCGCTTCCAGTAAAACGGCAGCTCCAGTGGACGGTGTCGGTGATGATCAGTTCGTCTCGACCATCCCGGCTCGCCAGGGTGGAGTCCAGGGGGGAGCCCCCATTCAGGGTGGCGGCTATGTAGTCAAGAAAGGGGATACCCTCTACTCCATCGCATTCAATTCCGGTAGCGATGTCCCCTCGCTGGCCAGTCTCAACAACATCAGCCCTCCCTATAACATCTATCCGGGTCAGCGGCTGCGGTTTGATTCATCCAGTTCTGTAACCACGGCCAGCAGAAGTGCCAGCACCTATGAGGTGCGTCGGGGCGATACCCTGAGCAGTATCGGCCGCCAGTTTGGTATGGCGCCGCAAACACTGGCACAGAGCAACAATTTGAGCGCCCCCTATGCGTTGCAACCGGGTCAGGTGCTTAACGTCCAGGCTGCTGCTGGTGGTTCCACCCAGATGGTCGCGGCGACTCGTCCGGTAACTGTGACGCCGGTAGCAGTGAGCCAGCAGAGCAGTGGGCCACGTCCGCTGGCTGAGCCAAGCGGGTCAGGTCAGACCACGCCATTCATTTCGCAGAAATCCGTTGCTCCGGCAGCACCGAAAGAATACGCTCAGGTCAAAGAACAAAAAACAAGCAACTCCCAGTCGAAACTTGTTTGGCACTGGCCCGCAAAAGGCCGGATCGTCGAGGGTTTCTCTGTTGCAGAACAGGGTAACAAGGGGATCGACATAGCAGGCCAGAAGGGGCAACCCGTCTACGCGGCCAGCAGCGGCAAGGTGGTATACGCCGGTAGCGCTTTAAGGGGGTACGGCAAGCTGATCATCCTCAAGCATGATGATGACTATCTCTCCGCCTACGCTCACAACGATGAGTTGCGGGTGAAGGAAGGGGATAGCGTCAAGGGGGGCTCGGTGATTGCCAACATGGGTAGCACGGACGCGCCGGATGTGCGATTGCATTTCGAGATCCGGTACCGAGGCAAGTCGATCAATCCGATGAGCTATTTGCCAAAGCGTTAACCCCAGAGATCGAGTCTTACTCTGGTAACGTCAGGGAGACACACCATGAGCCAAGAACAACTGGTAATGCAGGATGCAGAGTTAGAGTTTGACGCTGAGTCTCATTCCCATGAGGATGACGATGAGGTAGAAGCAGAAGGGTTGCAGGAGGTCACTGCCGAGGCAGAAGAGACGATCTCCGATGAGTTGCTGGCACCGGAACTGAACAAGGTGATGGATGCCACGCAACTCTATCTGGGGGAGATAGGTTTTTCCCCGCTGCTTACTGCCGAAGAGGAAGTCTACTACGCCCGTCGTGCCTTGCGGGGTGACAAAGCAGCCCGCAAGCGCATGATCGAGTCCAACCTTCGACTGGTGGTGAAAATCGCCCGTCGCTACAACAACCGCGGCCTGGTGCTGCTGGATCTCATCGAAGAGGGCAACCTCGGTCTTATCCGTGCGGTCGAAAAGTTCGACCCCGAGCGCGGCTTCCGTTTCTCCACCTATGCCACCTGGTGGATCCGCCAGACCATAGAGCGGGCCATCATGAACCAGACCCGCACCATTCGTCTGCCCATTCATGTGGTAAAGGAGTTAAACGTTTACCTGCGCACCGCGCGCGAGCTCTCCCATCGTCTCGACCACGAACCCACCGCCGAGGATATTGCCTTCGCGCTGGATCGTTCGGTAGCCGACGTGAACCGCATGCTCAAGCTTAACGAGAAAATCACCTCGGTGGATACCCCCATCGGCGGCGATCGCGACAAGGCGCTGCTGGATGTGATCTCCGACGAGCGTGGCATGGGGCCTGAGTTGGAGTCGCAGGATGACGACATGCGCGCCAGCATAGTGCACTGGCTGGAAGAGCTGAATCCCAAGCAGCGTGAAGTGCTGGCTCGCCGGTTTGGCTTGCTGGGCTATGAGCCTGCTACTTTGGAAGATGTCGGTGCCGAGATTGGCCTGACCCGCGAGCGGGTACGCCAGATCCAGGTCGAGGGGCTGCGCCGCCTGCGGGAGATCCTGCTGAGCCAGGGGCTCTCCATTGAGGCCTTGTTTCGCACCTGAGAAGGTTGCCGTGATGGCAAAAAATGGCTGAACGGTAGAACAAGTAGATAGCACGAGGGGAGCAACAGCTCCCCTCGTTTTTTATTGCCTGTCGTCTGGCGATGGCGGTGCGGTTATACCAGCTCAGCCAGCATGGTGTCGGCGTAGGGCACCAGCGCTTCTCCATTTTTAACCTTGTCGAGATAGTCCGGGTTGGCGATGAGCGGACGACCGATTGCTACCAGATCGAAGCGGTTGGCCTCAATGGCCACGGCGGCGCGCTCGGCGTCGTAGTTGCCCACCCCGACCAGATTGCCCTTGTAGTTGGCGCGCAGATAGTCGGAGGCGCGGCCACCCAGATAATCGAAGGTGAGGTTGTCATCAAAGATGCCGAGGTGGATATAGGCCAGCGGGCGATCGTTGAGCTTGCCCAGCAGATGGTCGAACACGGCGCGATCTTCCGGGCTGCCTGCCAGATGGACATAGGCACCCGGGGAGAGGCGAATGCCAACCCGATCACCGCCGATACGGGCGCTGATGGCATCGACCACTTCCAGCGCGAAGCGGCTCATCTTCTCCGGGCTGCCACCGTAGTTGTCGGTACGCAGGTTGGTGGAGTGGTGCAGGAACTGATCGATGAGGTAGCCGTTGGCTCCGTGGATCTCCACCCCGTCAAAACCGGCCTCGATGGCGTTGGCACCTGCAGTCGCGTAATCCTCTACCAGTTGGGTGATGTCTGCTTCGGTCAGGGCGCGTGGCACCAGATAGGTCAGCTCGCGCATGCGGGGCACAGTGCCCTCATGGGCCACGGCAGAGGGGGCCAGCACTTCGCCTTGATGGAAGAAGGGGTGGGAGAGACGACCGACGTGCCACAGCTGGGCGAAGATCTTGCCGCCCTTGGCGTGCACGGCGCTGGTCACTTTCTTCCAGCCATCGATCTGATCCTGGGTGAACAGGCCCGGGGTATTGGGGTAGCCCTGCGCGTCGGGGCGAATGATGACGGCCTCGGAAATAATCAGGCCGATGTCGGCACGGCGAGCATAATAGGCAGCCATCTGCTCGGTCGGCACCAGACCTGGGCCTGCCATGCAGCGGGTGAGCGGGGCCATCATGAAGCGGTTGGCCAGGGTCAGAGTGTCATTAAGGCGATACGGCTGAAACAGGGTATTCATGATAGGTTGTCCTAGACGGGTTATTCTTGAACGTGCATTCAAGACGTTTTTTGCGTCGGGTGCAAGCTTTTTTTGAATGCGCGTTCAAGAAGGTTGGCCCGAGCGGGCGGCTGGGGTAAACTTGCCGCCCTTTCCAGCCACTCTTTATCGGCGGGCCTTGTTGCCCCTTGCCGGTGAATCATTTCCCACGGGAGGAACCATGCGCATAGCCGAGTTTGATCGGGACGAGGTGCTGCGAAATGCCATGGAAGCGTTTCGCGCCAAGGGATACGCCAAGACCACCATGCAGGAGCTGGTGGCAGCCACCGGCCTGCACCCGGGCAGCATCTACGGCGCCTTTGGCAACAAGCGTGGCCTGCTGCTGGCGGCGGTGGATCACTATGTCGAGGGTAAACGCACCCTGCGCCGCTCCTTGCTCGACAACCCGAGCCCGCTGGCGGGCCTTGCGGCCTATCTCGACCGGATTGTGGGGGAGGCGCTCTGCGGCTCCTGTCTGGTGACCCGCACCATGATGGAGTTGAGCGAGCAGGATGAGGAGCTGACCCAGCGGGTCAAGGTCATCTATGGTGAGCTGGAGCAGGATCTGGCCGAGTTGCTGACGCAGGCGCAGGCAAAGGGCGAGCTGGCCCCGGATAGCAATATCCGCACCCTCACCGCCCTGCTGTTGATCAACCTGCAAGGTCTGGTCACCTTCGCCCAGTGCCGCCCCGACCGCCCCCTGCTCGATGACGTAGTCGCCCAGCTGATGCGGGCCCTGCGGGCGTAAGTAGGCACTGGATTGTGTTTCCCCTTCTCCCGTTTTCACTTTGTGCATTGAGGGGAGAAGGGTCAATCAGCCTGACGTAATGAGAGCTGGATAAAATCCAGCACTGCATTGAGCCTGCCCAGCACATCGTTATTCCACACCCTTATCACCTGAAATCCCTGTTGATTGAGATAGGCCGTTCGAGCCTCGTCATGTGTTTGGTTAACATGCTCGCCATGTTGCGAGCCATCCACTTCGATGACCAATCCCTGTTCAAGGCAGATGAAATCCACCACATAGGGACCGATTGGCATTTGGCGGCGAAATTTCACTCCCGCCAGACGGCGATTGCGCAACTGTTGCCACAGTTTCTGCTCTGCCTGCGTGGCATCACGTCTCAGTCGCTTGGCAAAGCGGTTGCTTTCCATAAAGGGCTCCAGTTCTGTTTGGCCCTATAGATATAGCCAGCTTCCCTGGTGTTTACCGGTTGAATATTGCGTCCCCTCACCCTAGCCCTCTCCCAAAGAGAGAGGGGACTGATCGAGGTGCTGTCGGGATTTGGTTGATCACCACCGTATTCATTGCCGGATTCGAGCGGAGTCAGCCGGATTGGGTGATAAGCAGATGGCAGATGGCGATAACTTTGCGAATTTATTGGGAATCGCCTGGCTGACTGGTTGTCTGCGATGCTGCAAGTTGTAGCGTAACGGCGCCCTTCTCCCCTTGTGGGAGAAGGGCTGGGGATGAGGGGAGCAGGAGCTAAGAGCTGCCCTCACCCTAACCCTCTCCCAAAGGGAGAGGGGACTGATCGAGGTGCTGTCGGGATTTGGTTGTTCACCCAGTGCTCATTGCCGGATTCGAGCGGAGTCAGCTGGGTTGGATGATAAGCAGATGACGATAAGTTTTTGAATGTATTGGGAATAGCCAGGCTGATTGGCTGTCCGCGATGTTGCAAGTTGTAGCGTAACGGCTCCCTTCTCCCCTTGCGGGAGAAGGGCTGGGGATGAGGGGGAGGGAGCCGCCCTCACCCTAACCCTCTCCCAAAGGGAGAGGGAATTGATCGAGGTTCTGTTTGGGCCACATGCTCCGTCAGCAAGTGTTTTTTAGTGGGTCGGTTGGTGATCCCAGCCAATTTCGGAGGGAAGAGTGTTTACCTCGGCCCCACCAGCTCTTTCATCAAATCTTTCAGCCATACCAGCGCGGGTTGCTGCGCGTGGCGATGGGGTATGCCAGACGCAGCGGCCTTACCTCGGCCCCACCAGCTCTTTCATTAAATCTTTCAGCCATACCAGTGCGGGTTGCTGGGCATGCACGGGGTGCCAGACGCAGTTGAGGTGATAATCCGGCACGTCTTCGGGCAGCGGCAGGCTTTTCAGCGGCCAGTGGGTGGCGAGCAGCTCGGCCACCATGCTGGGCAGCACCAAGAGGTGATCGCTCTGGCTGACGATGGCGGCGGCGGACATATAGCTCTGGCTGTTGACCGAGATAGTGCGGCCAAAGCCCTGACTCTTCAGATAGCGGTCGAGGCTCGCCTCCGAGGTGCCAAGGGGCGAGTGGAACACATGGGGCATGGCGATCAGCTGCTGCAAGGTGATGCGCTCCATCCACTGGGAGGGATCATCCTCGGCACCAGCGGGGGCCGATTTGGCAATCGGCAGATCGGCGCGCACCAGCCCGGCCAGCGGCTCGGTGAGCCAGGTCTCCTTGCCCAGATACCCCGGCACCTGCATGTACTCGTCAAACCCCAGCACCAGATCGATCTCGCCGCTCGCCAGCTCCGCCTCCGGCAGGGTGTCGCGCAGGATGCGGATCTCGATGGTGACCCCCGGCGCCAGCCGTCTGAGGCGCTGGATTAGCGGCGGGATCAGCACGCACTCCACGTAATCGGTGGTGCAGAGCACGAAGCGCCGCTTTGACTGGCTCGGCTCGAACTCCTCTTCTTCGCTGAGCTGCTGCTCCAGCAGCCGCAGCGCCTGCTGCACCCCGAGATGCAGCCGCTGGGCGCGCGGGGTCGGCAGCATCCCCTGCGGGGTGCGTACCAGCAGCGGGTCGCCGATAAAGGTACGCAACCGGTTGAGCGCATGGCTCATGGCGGGCTGGCTGATAAAGAGTGCCTCGGCGGCGCGGGTGACGCTGCCTTGCGTCATCAGGGCGTCAAAGGCGAGCAGCAGATTGAGGTCGAGCTGGTGCAGTTTCATGGGGGGGATTATTCGCCGTGTTTATGGGACAATCCATCCTATTCATTTGATGGATGGGGGCGCAACGTCTTAATCTGCGACCCACTCTTATTTTTCCGGGTTCCCGCGCCGCATCTGGCGTAAACGGGGGCCTCAATCCATGCAAGGAGCCTTGCGATGAGCATCAAGACCATTCATTCCACGCCGGCCGCCGACGGCTTCACCATGCCCGCCGAGTGGGCGCACCAGCAGGCCGTCTGGATGATCTGGCCGTTTCGCCCGGACAACTGGCGCGTAGCCGGTCGCTTCGCGCAAGAGACCTTCGCCAAGGTGGCCGATGCCATCGGTGGCGCCACCCCGGTCTTTATGGGTGTACCGGCCCAGTTTATGGAGCAGGCCCGCGCCATCATGCCCGCCCACGTCACCCTGGTCGAAATGGACAGCGATGACTGCTGGGCCCGCGATACCGGCCCGACCATCGTCACCAACGCTGCCGGCGAGTGCCGTGGGGTGGATTGGGGCTTCAACGCCTGGGGCGGTCACAAGGGCGGTCTCTACTACCCGTGGAATCAGGATGAGGAAGTGGCAGCCCAGATGCTGGCCCAGCACGGCATGGCTCGTTACGACGCGCCGCTGATTCTGGAAGGGGGCTCCATCCACGTCGATGGCGAAGGTACCTGCCTGACCACCGCCGAGTGCCTGCTCAACGAAAACCGCAACCCGCACCTGACCAAAGAGCAGATCGAAGCTCACCTGCGCGACTATCTGGGCGTCACCAGCTTTATCTGGCTGGACGAAGGCGTCTACATGGACGAAACCGACGGCCACATCGACAACATGTGCTGCTTCGTGCGTCCGGGTGAAGTGGCCCTGCACTGGACTGACGATCAGAACGATCCCCAGTACGCCCGCTCCGTAGCCGCCCTCAAGGTGCTGGAAGCGGCGGTCGATGCCAAGGGTCGCAAGCTGAAAGTGTGGAAGCTGCCCCAGCCGGGCCCGCTCTACTGCACTGAAGAGGAGTCTGCCGGTGTCGAGAGCGGCAGCGGTGTGCCGCGCGAGGCAGAAGGCCGTCTGGCCGGTTCCTACGTGAACTTCCTGATCACCAACGATCGCATCGTCTACCCGCTGCTGGATGCCGCCACCGATGGCGAAGCCCAGCGCATTCTGGAAGAGATCTTCCCCGACCACACAGTGATCGGCGTGCCGGCCCGCGAGATCCTGCTGGGCGGTGGCAATATTCACTGCATTACTCAGCAAATCCCCTCAGGGAAATAAGAACCGGTTCCTGCTGGTATTCAAAACCCCACGCCGTGGGGTTTTATCCCTTGATAGTGTGATGGTCGCCGGCGCTGATGCGGCGATCATCATGACAAACAGTCACCCTTTTACAGGAGATCCCCATGATCGAAGTGACCGAAGTTTCCATTGCCGAGCTGCGTGCCGCGCTCGAATCAGGCCGCACCACAGCGGTCGAACTGGTCAAGGCCTATCTGGCCCGTATCGAGGCTTACAACGGCCCCGAGACTGCCACCAAACTCAACGCCTTGGTAGTCGCCAATCCCGATGCGCTGAAAGAGGCCGAGGCTTCCGATGCCCGCCGCGCTCGTGGCGAGACCCTGGGGCCGCTCGATGGCATCCCCTACACCGCCAAAGACAGCTATCTGGTCAAGGGGCTGACTGCCGCCTCCGGCAGCCCGGCCTTCAAGGATTTGGTGGCCCAGCGCGATGCCTTTACCGTTGAGCGCCTGCGCGCCGCCGGTGCCATCTGCCTTGGCAAAACCAATATGCCGCCGATGGCCAATGGCGGCATGCAGCGCGGTGTCTATGGCCGTGCCGAGAGCCCCTACAACGCCGACTACCTGACCGCGCCGTTTGCCTCCGGCTCTTCCAACGGCGCCGGTACTGCCACCGCCGCCAGCTTCTCCGCTTTTGGTCTGGCGGAAGAGACCTGGTCGAGCGGCCGTGGCCCTGCCTCCAACAACGGCCTGTGCGCCTATACCCCGTCCCGTGGCGTCATCTCGGTGCGCGGCAACTGGCCGCTGACTCCGACCATGGATGTGGTGGTGCCCTATGCCCGCACCATGAACGATCTGCTGGAAGTGCTCGACGTAGTCGTGGCTGACGATGCCGACACCCGTGGCGATCTGTGGCGCATGCAGCCCTGGGTGCAGCTGCCCAAGGCGTCCGAGGTGCGTCCGGCTTCCTATCTGGAACTGGCTGCCAAGGCCGATGCCCTCAAGGGCAAGCGCCTCGGCGTGCCGCGCATGTTTATCAACAAGGATGAACTGGCCGGCACCAGCGAAAACCCCGGTATCGGCGGCCCGACCGGTCAGCGCATCCATACCCGCGAGACCGTGATCGCCCTGTGGGAAGACGCACGCAAGGCGCTGGAGGCCGCTGGCGCGGAAGTCATCGAAGTGGACTTCCCGCTGGTCTCCAACTGCGAAGGGGACAGACCCGGCGCGCCGACTGTGTTCAATCGCGGCATCGTGAGCCCGGAGTTTCTCAACGACGAGCTGTGGGAGCTCTCCGGCTGGGCGTTCGACGACTTCCTGCGTGCCAATGGCGATCCCAAACTTAATAAGCTTGAGGACGTCGATGGGCCCAAGATCTTCCCCCATGATCCGGGCACCCTGCCGAACCGCGAGGGCGATCTGGCGGCGGGCATGGATGAGTACGTCAATATGGCCAAGCGCGGCCTCAAGCGTTTTGACGAGATTGCATCGGTGCCGGACGGCCTGCGCGGCCTGGAGAAGACCCGCAAGCTGGATCTGGAGGACTGGATGGACGGGCTCAAGCTCGATGCCGTGCTGTTCCCGACCGTCGCCGACGTAGCCCCGGCTGATGCGGATGTGAATCCGGCCTCCGCCGATATCGCCTGGAGCAACGGCATCTGGGTTGCCAACGGCAACCTCGCCATTCGCCACCTCGGCGTGCCGACTGTCACCGTCCCCATGGGGGTGATGGCCGATATCGGTATGCCGGTGGGCCTGACCTTCGCCGGTCGCGCCTATGACGACAACAACCTGCTGCGCTTCGCCTCGGCCTTCGAATCCACTGGCAGCAAGCGTATGGTGCCGCCGCGCACGCCGCCGTTGGTTTGACTGTTGGTGTGAGTTAAATCTCTCTGAGTCATTCTGAGAGAATAAAAAAACCACCCGTTATGCGGGTGGTTTTTATTGCCTATGTTGTCTGGTTCGTATCTTGTGCTTATTTATTACTCATGCTTGTATCGTCAGCTAATTAAAGATTATCACCATCAATGGTGGATCCTTGGGTATACAGTAGGTGCCTCATGAGAAACGATATTGGAAGTGGTAACATTTTTGCTACACAGCTTGGGTAAGCTTCTATAAGAGATAATTCATAGTTAATAGTTTTGAAACTAGTGGTTAAATATCTATTTAATATGAGTTGGTTTGTGCTTTAGGAAAAAAACATAAGCATCGAGATCATCCATTTCCGAAGATGGTAATTGAGTCATTCCTTCAGGGTATCCCTGTTGTGAGGTCATATAAGTAGTTAGCGACCAGTCTGCTGATCTATAGATAACCAATGCAGGATCATTAATTTTATTGTAACGAGTATCGAAAGGCATTGTAAATTGACCGTTCTGACTTAGTCGGAATGAATCTTCACGGTTAGACATCTCTACTGGTGTATAAACCCCAGCGTCATTTTTTTTATAAAGCACTAGCTCATAATCAGAACCGTTCATGCCCTTATTAAATATAATTTCACCTTGCACTGTAATGTTTGAATCATTTTCATCTACTTTTATCTTCGATAAGCCTGATATAGCCTTTTTTGCAGGGGGAGGTAAAAGATAACTAGTGTTGAAAATGTTCCCGGTGTAATATTTTGCGTGTGGGAATATAACGATGGCCGCCCACATAATGAATAAAAGCTGAATGGTTTTTGTTATTATATCTGATGTGTTTCTATTGCGCGCACTATTGATTAACTCTTTTATTGAAAAGTAAATGGTGCTAGCTGCCAGCCATAAATAAATGAAGTAAAATGTTATTGCGATAATGAAATCGCTTACAATAAACTCCATCTCTGCAAATTTACTGAGAAATGGTCCAGCAACAAAGGTAGCTACAGATACTCCAAGAATTGTTGATACATTCGATATTATTGACAGTTTTGTAGTTGCGTTGCCGTTTACAAAGTCGTTGAAAATTTCTTTCATATTTAAATCACATTTAATTTGTTAATAAAGTTTATAAATCTCACTTAAGTCTGTCTAGTGTAACCTTGCCTGAGCTTTGAATGAAACCTTTGTGTGAGTGGTCGATGTGAATCATATAAGATAGAGGCTTAGATTAAGACCATATATCCGAATAGCGAAGCGTATTCGGACGTTCGCGAACAGGAGGTCGCTGCCGATTTTTCCGGACTTTTCCCTGACTTCCCCCTGACTTCACCCAGACTTCACACAACCTCATTTTCCCCTCACAAATCCCCCGTATCTTCTGCTCACTGCTTAAAAGGCCCAGCTTGCCACAGGGGTGGCGAGGGGGCGGTTGGTTCGAGGGAGCAAGATGATGAAAGGTTGGATGAAGTGTGGATTGGCCGGTGCCGTGGTGCTGATGGCGAGTTTCTGGGGCGGCAGCGTGCGGGCTGCGGGGATCGAACTCAAGCAGGTGAGCGGCCCTGTCTATGTTGTTGAAGATAACTACTACGTCAAAGAGAACTCCATGGTCTATTTCGGGGCCAAGGGGGTGACGGTGGTGGGGGCGACCTGGACGCCGGATACCGCCCGCGAGCTGCACAAGCTGATAAAAAGAGTCAGCAGCAAGCCGGTGCTGGAGGTGATCAACACCAACTACCACACCGACCGGGCAGGGGGTAACGCCTACTGGAAGTCTATCGGGGCCAAGGTGGTGGCGACGCGCCAGACCCAGGATCTGATGAAGAGCGACTGGGCCGAGATTGTCGCCTTTACCCGCAAGGGGCTGCCGGAGTACCCGGATCTGCCGCTGGTGCTGCCGAACGTGGTGCACGATGGTGACTTCAAGCTGCAAGAGGGCAAGGTGCGCGCCTTCTACGCGGGCCCGGCCCATACGCCGGACGGCATCTTTGTCTACTTCCCCGACCAGCAGGTGCTCTATGGCAACTGCATCCTCAAGGAGAAGCTGGGCAACCTGAGCTTTGCCAATGTGAAGGAGTATCCGCAGACCATCGAGCGGCTGAAAGCGATGAAGCTGCCGATCAAGACGGTGATCGGCGGTCACGATTCGCCGCTGCATGGCCCCGAGCTGATTGATCACTATGAAGAGCTGATCAAGGCAGTGCCGCAGTCATAAGGGTTGCGCGACAGACTGGCAGCAAGCCGTGCCATCGCTGCAATCAGCAGCCATAACGGCACACCACAAAACGCCCGCTTTCAGGAAATAAGCGGGGGTTTTGCTGTTGCGGCTTTTCTGCGGCCACTTATTGCGGGGTTGGCACGGCGAGATTAAGGCTGTTCAAGGGAGGGAGGCTTTCATAAGATGGCGTTCTGTCATTTTTTGAAAGTCATCCATTTTCGTTATGCAATACGCCTCTCTCGCGCGCCTCAAGCAGGCCTTTATCACCGGGATGTGGGCCTCGCTGGTCAGCATCGTTATCGGCTTCGCCTTCAAGGTGTGGCTGGCGCAGTGGGTCGCCAAGGGGGAGCTGGCGCTGTTCAACAGCGTGGTGGATTTGATCTCCCTCTCTTTTATCCTGATGACAGGTTTTCGCTCCTCCATGGTGGTGAGTTACTCCCAGACCAAAAACGATCGGGACATCATCAATATCTTTCGCTACTTCCTGATTGGCATCGTGCTGCTCACCTGGGGGGCGGTGATCCCCTATATCAAGCACGGGCTCCATATCCGGGTGGAGTATCTGCAACTGGTGGGGGTTATCTTCGGGCTGGGGCTCAAGGTCTACTTCACCAATCTGGTGGCCATGTACCGGATGTATCAGCTCTCCAACCGGGTCACCTGGCTGGAGCCGCTGGCCAACGGTCTGCTGTTTATGGCCTGTTACTTTGGGCTCGGGATGGATGCACTTGCCTCGCTCTTCTACGGGCTGACCTTCTCGTCGCTCGCCATCGCCGGTTATATGTATGTTTCGCGCCGCCGGGCCATCGCCACCAGGCCGCTCGCCAAGGTGGCGCTCGGCCCCGAGATGGTGAGCTATGTGAAGAAGAGCTTTACCGCCTCGCTGGAGGCGGGGGCCAGTATCCTGATGATTTACATCACTGTGCTGCTCACCATCCGCCACTTCAGCATCGACGAGCTGGGGGATTTTCAGGTGGTGGTGCGCCCCATCTTCACCTATATGACCACCTTGTTTGTCTTCCCCATCTACCGCTTTGTGCTGCCTGAGCTGGCGGTCAATCTGCGCAATGGCGATCATCGCCAGATAAGGATGATCCGGCGCTGGATCTTCCGTCTCTCCGCCATCGTCAGTCTGGCCTTCTTTGGCTTGATGCTGCTGGCGGGCAAGCAGCTGGTGTTGCTGTTCTTCCCCGCCGACTACGTGGGGGCGGTGCCCGTGCTGTTCCACTTCTCCATCTTCTTTATCTTTATGATGCTTAACGGCTATCAGCTCGCCTATATCAAGGCTCACGGTCACTTTACCCAGAGTTTGCTGATCCGGCTGGCTGGCATAGTGGCGCTGGTTGCCGCCTACTATCTGGTGGCCGAGTTCACCGCCAACGTGGTGGCGATTATCGTGGCGCTGGGCCTCGGTTATATGGTGATGTTTATCCTCTCGACCCTGGCAGAGCGGCAGATCTTGCGATCCCTGCCACTGGTGCTGGCGACCCGCTAGGTTGCTACTCGCCAAGAGCTGGCCCCTGTCAGATAACAAAAAACGCCCGAGTGGGCGTTTTTTGTTGGCGGCGCAGGAGCGGCTTAACGCTTGCCCTTGCCACCCTTGTTGCCAGCGAGCGCCTGCTTTCTGGCGCGCTGCTTCTGGGCCGCCTTACTGCTGCGGCGTGGCTCGGGCTCGAAGCGGGTCAGATCCGGCTCAAAACCGGGGAACCACTGCTGGGGCAGGCGAGTGTCGAGTACCGCTTCCACCTTCTCCAGCAGCGGCGCATCTTCCGGGCTGAACAATGTGATGGCGAGCCCCTTGTTGCCAGCGCGGCCGGTGCGACCGATGCGGTGGACGTAATCCTCCGCCACAAACGGGAACTCGAGGTTAATCACGTAGTTGAGATCCGTGATATCGAGGCCGCGGGCCGCCACATCGGTGGCGACCAGCGCCTGCAAGGTGCCGGCGCGAAACTCCAGCAGCACTTTTTCCCGCGCGCTTTGCGACAGATCGCCATGGAAGGCCAGCGCATTGATGCCCGCCTTGCCGAGCTGCTGGGCCAACTTGTCGGCCCCCTGCCGAGTGCGGCTGAAGATCAGCATCGGCGCCCACCCTTTCACTTTCAGCATATGTTCGACCAGCGCCAGCTTGCGGTCGCTGTCCACCGTGTAGACCCGCTGCTCCACCTCGGCCGCCGTGGTGTTGCGCGGGGCCACTTCGATCAGTTCGGGGTCACGCAGCAGCACCTTGCTCAAGGCAAACAGGTTGTCGTCGCAGGTGGCGGAGAAGAGCAGGGTCTGGCGATCCGCCGGGATCTGTTTCAGCAGCGCCTTGATCTCGTCCATAAAGCCCATGTCGAGCATGCGGTCCGCTTCGTCAAATACCAGATGGCGCAGCGCCGCCAGACTTAAGGCTCCCTGACGCAGATGGTCGAGCAGGCGGCCCGGGGTAGCGATCAGCAGATCCACGCCGTTTTTCAGCGCTTCGACCTGCGCCGCGATACTCACCCCGCCGTAGACCAGGGTGCTGGTGAGACCGGTGCCTTGGCCGTAGCGCGCCACACTCTCGGCGACCTGCACCGCCAGCTCGCGGGTCGGCACCAGCACTAGCGCACGGATCGGGCGGGCGGTGTCGCTCGCCGGGTGTTGCAGCAGCTGCTCCAGCAGCGGCAGCACAAAGGCGGCGGTCTTGCCGGTGCCGGTCTGGGCGCCCGCCATCAGATCCTGTCCCGCCAGAATGGTGGGGATGGCGCGGGCCTGAATGGGGGTCGGCGCGGCATAGCCGAGCTCGGTCAGGGTCTGCTGCAGATGGGGGGAGAGGGCCAGTTTGGCGAATGAGGCAATAGACATAGAGGGCACCAGTATGGGGTTATCGCGGCCAGCGGCCACAACGACACAATCATCGTGGCCGCGATGGTAACAGAAGCAGGGGGCGCGGCAGAAGGCGGCTATGCCTCTGCGTCGTCCGGCAACGGGCGGATCAGCCGGATCGTCTTGCCCTCGTAGCAGGCGATATTGTGCTTGCCGTGCTGTTTGACGTGGTAGAGCAGCTCATCGGCCAGATGCACCGCCTCGGTGACGGTGAGGTAGTCGCGAATGCGGATCACCCCGGCGGAGAAGGTGATGGGAGTGGGCAGCTCGGGGATCCCCAATGGCCGATCCAGCAGGCGACCAGCGGAGTGGATCATCATCTCGTCATCCTCCATCCCCTTGAACAGCACGATAAACTCCTCGCCGCCCCAACGGATGGCGCTATCCACCTTGCGGATATTGCTTCTGAGGTGGCGGGCAAAGGCGACCAGTGCCAGATCCCCGACGCTATGGCCATAGGTGTCGTTGATCGACTTGAAGTTGTCGATATCGAGGATCATCAGGTAGTCGTGCTCATGGAGCAGACTCTGGCAGAGCACATCCCGGCGTGGCAGCCGGGTCAGGTGGTCGGTGTGCGCCAGGGTGCGCAGCCGCAGGTAGATCTGCTTCCAGGCCACCATGCCCAGCAACAGCACGATGAGATAGACCTTGAAGGCCGCACTTTGCAGGGCCAGCTTGACGAAATCGAACCAGCTGTAGGACCACTTCAGATAGAGATCATCCCCCGCCTTGGTGCGCATAAAGGGTTTGCTCAGGCAGAGATGCCTCGGGCTGCAGGGCTCGGCGGCTTCAAATGATATGTTGGTGCGGGTCGGGTTGATGGTGTCGAAGGGTCGCAGCACATCGTTAAATGCTTCATCGACGGCGATATCGATACCGAGCAGTCCGTATTTGTAACCGCCGCGCCCCGACTGATGGATGAAGGGGAAGTACATCACTATGGTGTTGCGCATGCTGAAGCTGTCGATCTCGATATCGGAGACAAAGGCCTCATCGGCGCTGCACAAGGGGCGGCCGGGGGCAAAGCTGGCGCAACCGAAGTAGTGATACCAGGCGGGCAGTGTCATCAGATCCACCTTGATCGGCGCCAGTCTGGTGGGCAGCACATTGTTGTCGGCCACCATGCCGATCAGCCGGTAGTCATTCCAGATGGTGTAGATATTGATCACCTCCGGGTAGGAGAGGGCATAGCGGAAGGTGTTGAGGATATTGGCGGCCGGGTATTGCAACGGAATATCGGCAAAGCGGTATTTGCTTCTCAGGTCGTAGCCATAGAGGTAGTTGGTGTTCGGCTTGTTGCGTACGAGGTGGTTGGGGGACTCCAGCGACCGCTGGTAGGCGAGATAGCTGGTGATGTTCTCCACCTCGAGGATCTTGGCCCGCTGATAGAAGACCTCGAACACGTTCTTCTGCTTGGCGGTGATGAGATCCATATCGTGCCGCAGGCTCTGATAGGTGTAATAGAAGACGCAGCCCAATCCGGTCAGGGCGAGCAGGGCCAATCCGAGCACTTTGACGATGAACTGGCGAGCAAGCGCCGGTGGCAAGCGCAAGGCTGGGGGTTTACCTGAAAATAAGGTCATAGGTGTCTGGGTGCAGTACCGATGGGGACGCGGGCGCCGTGTGAGCCAAGTATACGCGAAAGAAATTCCGACAGGATCCACCGACAACCCTTGCCAGAAGCTGAAGCCCTCACCACTTATTTACCCTTACTCCACGATCAGCACGCTCTCGCTGGCCAGATGGTGCAGCCACTCCCTGACGATCAGCAGCACGGCGGCAAAGTGTTCGTCGCGGGGCAGCAAGCTGGCGGCGAGGGGATCCCCTTCCGCCATGGCGGCCAGCTGGCCAAAGGCTTGCTCCACCAGATCCCGGCTCAGTTCATTGTCCCCCAGCACTTCGGCCAGTGACGGCTGGCTGCGCAGGGTCAGCTGCAAGCCGGGCGGGATCTGCGGGGCGATGCGCATCAGCTCATCTTCCACCACCATGATGGCCCGCTCCAGTTCGAGCGGGGTGGGTGGCGCGTGGCGAAACGGCCCGGGCTGAATGGCGTGAGTGCCAAAGGCCAGCGGGATGGCCAATGGCGCCCCCTCGGGCTGACTTAGCCAGACCTGGCTGCTCTGTTCACCAATCTCCAGCAGCAGGGTCATCATCTCCGGTACCGGTTGTGTCATGGTGCTGCGCTCCTGTATTGTAAACGTTTTCCCATTCTGCCTTTGATACCTCCCCCGCCGCCGTTTGGCGAGCACAATTTCTGCGAGTCGCCTCTCACTTTGTTGCAAACCCCTTGCAAAAAAATCTATAGGTGGCAGTCTGGATGTCTAAATGGCTGTTGCCGTTTCGTTATCCTCAGATGATTCAGGAGTTCAGATATGGATATTCGCACCGCTCCCCGTGCCATCGCGCTCGCCCTCATGCTGGCCAGCGGCATCGCCGCCGCCAACGAAGCGCTGGTGATCCAGACCGATTTTGGTCTGAAAGATGGCGCCGTGTCGGCCATGAAGGGGGTCGCCTTCGGGGTGGATCGCACCCTGCCACTCTATGACCTGACCCACGAGATCCCGGCCTACAACATCTGGGAAGCCTCTTATCGCCTCTACCAGACCTTGCAGTACTGGCCCAAGGGCACAGTGTTCGTCAGCGTGGTTGATCCCGGCGTGGGCACCGATCGCCACTCGGTGGTGCTCAAGACCAAGAGCGGCCACTACATTGTCACCCCGGATAACGGCACTCTGACCCTGGTGGCGGAGCACTTCGGTATCGACACAGTGCGTCAGATCGACGAGAAGACCAACCGGCTCAAGGGTTCCGAGAAGTCCTACACCTTCCACGGCCGTGATGTGTACGCCTATACCGGCGCGCGGCTCGCTTCCGGCGCCATCAGCTACGAGCAGGTGGGCCCGAAATTGCCTGCCGAGGTGGTGAAGATCCCCTATCAGCCTGCGATAGCCGAGAAGGATGGCACTCTCAAGGGCACCATCCCGATCCTTGATGTGCAGTACGGCAACGTCTGGACCAACATCGACGATACCCAGCTGACCAAGGCGGGGATCAACAAGGGTGACAATGCCTGCATCAAGATCAGCGAAGGGTCTGCGGTCAAATATGACGGCAAGGCGCCTTACGTCAGCAGCTTCGGCGATGTGCCGGAAGGGCAGCCGCTGGTCTACCTCAACAGTCTGCTGCAGGTGTCGGTGGCGCTGAACATGGACAGCTTCGCCGCCAAGCATCAGGTGCAGTCCGGTGCCAACTGGCATATCAGCCTGAAGAAGTGCTCCTGATCCGCGCAGATATAAGCAGAGACAGAAATAGTAACGGGCGCCTCGGCGCCCGTTTTGTTTTCTGGTAAAGCGGTGACTTAGAACTCGTTGGAGAGCGCCTTGTACCCTTTGACCAGATCGATATTGGTGTGGGCCACGTCCTCGGAGAACTCGGCGGCATCTACCGAGACCCGCGGAATATGGGTCAGGTCGCTCTGCTGGTTGATGCGAGTGGTGGAGGGGACGTAGAACTCCGGCGGCAGATCGCAGCCATCGATCACCGAGTTGTGACGCACCACGGCGCCATCGCCGATATGGCAGTTGAACAGCACGCTGTTGAAACCGATAAAGACCCGGTTCCCCACTTCGCACGGCCCGTGGACGATGGATCGGTGGGCGATGGAGGTGTATTCGCCGATGGTGACGGCGGCGCCGGATTTGGAGTGGATCACCACGCCATCCTGAATATTGGAGTTGGCGCCGATGACGATGGGTTCCATCTCGCCGTTGGCATCCACCTCGTCGGCGCGGATCACCGCATAGGGGCCGACGAAGACATTCTCTTTGATGATTACCTTGCCGCAGATGATAGCGGTCTTGTCGATATAGGCTGATTCGTCGATGACAGGCAGATGGCCGGAGGGATTCTTGCGGATCATGTTACATCCTGTGGTTGCCAAGAGGGATTATCTGGTGGTGGACGAGGAGCCTACCGGTCGGTCAGCTTACCCCTGCTCGCCCTCTGGTGAAACCCCTGACTGGTCTGACCCTTGTCGCGCGGCGTCTCGGCATGGCTGTTTCCCGCCGCCAGAATATGGGAGCATGGCTGTCATCCCGAGTCGCGTTAGATGGACATCATGTACAGGACCTTAAGCGTTGAGCCCCTTTAAAACGCCTTCCAAGGTCCTGTTCTGTATCGATTTTCTCTGCTTGGTTCGGCAGGCGTTCTTTGCCAAATAATCAGCTGCCCATTCCAGTCTTTC